>NZ_JBEPXO010000009.1:0-61318 GCF_041641895.1 Salinigranum sp.
CGGGATGCCGCCCAGGATGTACAGGACGGTCACGAGATCGACGCCCTTCGGCTGCGGCTCCTCCCGCGCCTCCGGGTCGGCCATGGCTCCCTCCTGTCCTCCCTCGCGCCTCCGGGCGCGAGCACCACGGTTGGGGAGTGCCGAGGCGTCCACCGCGCCCGTGTGCCGCGGGCCGTCTCGCTCGCACCGGCCGCGGCGGTGTCTGTTCGCGCGCACTCGCCACGCGGTCCAGGCGGCGTCCGCGACGCTCCCCTCCGAACCGGGCGAACGTTCACGTACGAGGACGCGGCCACCCCGGTGCGTGACGTGACGTCGACCGTACGGCGGGCGCGGGTGTCCGGCACGACGCCGTGCGGAGGGGAGCGTGCCGGCTGTCAGCCCCATCGAACAGTAGTCCCGGACACGCCACCCCGAAGCGGACTCACAGCAACGACAGCCGCGTGGTGAAGAAGTCGTCGACGGCGGCCGTGAACGCCTCCTCGGGGTCGCCGCTGGCGTCGACCCGGGCGACGTGGTCGGCCCGCTCGTCGAACGCGCCGAGGACGGTCTTCTCGCCGACGACGACCAGTCGCCCGGTCGCCGAAACCCCGTCGAGGACGTCGAGCGCCTTCTCGACGTGTTCGTCGACCTGCGCGTCGCGACGGCGCTCGAAGCGCCCCTGTGAGAACCCACCCTTCGAGTGGGCGCTCTTGACGTCGCTCTCGACGTGGTCGGAGACGGCCCACTCGGTGCCGTCGTACGTCCCGACGACGAACAGGTCCGAACGCACGAGCGCAAGCACGTCGCCGGAGCGGGGGAGGAACCACTCGTCGTCGAGTTCGAAGCCGTCGCCCCACGTCACGAACGGGTCGGGGGCGACGGGCGGGTCGAGTGTGACGGCGACGAGTCCAGCGTCGTCGACGCAGACGAGACACGGCGCGGCACGGCGGACGAGCGGGCCACGGTCACCCACGGCCCGCTCGACGGCCTCGGGGACTCCCTCCGAGTCGACGAACGCCGTGAGTGCCCCCTCGGCGTCCGTCTCGAACGAACGGAGTCGAGCGAGGACCGCCCGCAGTCGAGCACGGGAGAGCGTCTCACGCCCCCGGAACGACACCTCCTCGTCGTCGTCGACGGCCGCCAGTCGGCCTTCGAGGTCAGCGATGCGGTCCTCGAGGCGGTTGACCCGCTCCTCGGCCTCCTGACGCGCGCGCACCGCCTCCGCGCGCCGCTCGGATTCGGCCTCGTACCGGGCTTCGAGGTGACCAACCTCCTCTTCGAGGTCAGCGATGCGCGCTTTCAACTCGGCGCGGCCGAGCAACTCGTCGAGCATGCGCAGGGAAGGTGGCGGAGGGCACTTATACCGTCCGTCCCGGATATCAGCGAGCGATAGCCGGGTCGGCTCACCGGCCTTCGGGCGGGACCCACCCGGCGTACCGGAGCAGTTCGGCGGCCCGGTCGGCCTTCGCGAGCAGGACCTCCCGTCTGTCGGGGAGGTTGCCCGGGGCGAGCGGTTCGGGCACGGCGAGTGTGCCGGTCGGGACGCTGTCGTCGCCGAGAACGGGGAAGTGCCCGCCGCTCTCCAGTTTCATCACCAAGGGGGCGTCCGTGCGTTCGACCCCCTCGTCCGCAGTGTAGAGGTGTTCGTTGACCCGGACGTGGTCGTCACGGTGGATGACGGCGTGGTCGCCGCCGTGCGGTTCGACGTACAGGCGTCCGAGGTAGTATCCGCTTGAGAACTGTTCGAACATACTGTGCAATGTGTTCTCACACCACGGATACTCAAAAGCGTTGTCGCGACGTTTTTTATAGAACCACACGTCTACCGGCGCCGAGTATCCGAATCGAGAACCAGCGTGGCGAACGCCGAGGTGAACAGGTGGTGACGGCAGCCCGAGCTGGACACCGGAGGAACCACTTAGGGGCGTCTCGCTCGCGTCGCTGAGCGAGCGAGTGGTGACCGGCGACGACTCGCTCGACGTCGGGGTGTGCGACGGGGACGAACGCGACCACCAGGGGACGAGACGGTCGTCCTCGTCCACGCCGGACACAACGACGCCCAGTTGAGCGGCGGCGAACCACGCGTCTCGGACACGGCGTTCCGCGATGCGGCGGCGGCCCTCGACACGTTCCTCGCCTCGCACGAGCGCGTCGACCGGCACGCGTTCGTCGGGCTCGTCCCGCTCCTGAGACTCGACGGGGGGGAAGGCGTCCCGTTCGACGAGAGCCAACCCGGACGGTCTCTCGCGTACGACGATGCGCTGGCCGACGCGGTGGAGACACATCTCGCCGTGGCGCGACCGGTCGGCGAGTGGTTCGAGCGGACGGAGGACGGCGTCCACCCGAACGACGCTGGACACGCGTACGTCGCCGAACGAGTGACCGCGTGGCTGGCAGGAGAGGGACGACGGTGAGTCGGCTCACGACTGCCAGTACGACGGCGTGAGGACGACGAGCACCGGGATGATCTCGATGCGGCCGAGCCACATGAGGAACGTCATGACGAGTTTGGTGCTCGAGGGGAACGACTCGTAGTTCGCGAACGGGCCGGCGATGCCGAAGCCCGGTCCGACGTTGAAGAACGTCGAGGCCGCCGCGCCCATCGCCTCGAACTCCGTGACGGCCAGCTGGACCCGCGAGGCGTCGACGACGACGAAGATGGTCGCGAAGATGAAGAAGACGAGCGAGACGAGCGTGTACGCGTAGATGTCGCGGATAGTCGCCTCCGGGACGACCTGTCCGCTCAGTCGGACGGGCCGAACGACGGAGGGGTTCGCCACGGTGAACAGGTCGCGGCGGAACGCTTTCAGCACCACAAGCCACCGGAGCGCCTTGATTGAGCAGGTGGTGCTACCGGCCATCCCCCCGATGAACATACAGACGAACAGCAGGTGTTTGGCGGCCGACGACCAGAGGTTGAAGTCCGTGCTCGCGTACCCGGTGGTGGTCACGATCGAGACGACCTGGAAGAGGGAGTGGCGCGCGATGGCCTCCGGGCTGGTGTGCGGACCGCCGTCGACGAAGAGGATGCCAGCGATGGCGAGCGAGAAGAACGCCAGGACGCCGAGGTAGAAGCGGAACTCCTCGCTCTCGCGGAGGCGGTTCGTGTTCCCCTGGAGCGCGAAGTAGATGAGGACGAAGCTGGTCGCGCCGGCGGCCATGAACGGGATGACGGCCCACTGCACGACCGGAGAGAACGCAGCGAGACTCTCCGCTCGCGGGGAGAACCCGCTCGTCGAGATGGTGGTGAAGGCGTGCGTGACCGCGTCGTACAGCGTCATCTCCGGCGCCAGCCCCACGAGGTGGAGGCCGTAGAGGACAGCCACCTGGAGCGCGGTCAGCCCGAGGTAGAGCTTCCAGAGGAGAGCGGCCGTCTCTGATATCCGAGGCGTGAGCTTGTTGACGTCCTGCGTCTGCGTTTCGGTCTCCATGAGCTGTGCCCCCCCGACGGAGAGTTGCGAGAGGACGGCCGTCGCGACGACGAGGATGCCGATGCCGCCGAGCCACTGGAGCGTCGCGCGCCACAGCAGCACCGCCCGCGAGTGTCGGTCGAAGTCTACTATGACCGTCGCGCCGGTCGTGGTGATGCCACTCATGCTCTCGAACAGCGCGTTCACCGGCTGGGCGAGCGCGCCCTCGCCGGCGAGGACGAACGGCACGCTCCCGACGACAGCGGCGCTCAGCCAGGTCAGAGAGACCATCAGGAACCCCTCGCGCAGTCCGAGCGAACTCGAGTCGGTCAGCCGTTCGAGCGCCGCCCCGAGGACGACCGTCCCGACCATCGGAGCGAAGAACGGGAGCGGGGAGGTACCGTCGAGGAGTGCGATCGCGAGTGGGAGCGCGAGCGGAACCCACAGCCACTTGAGGATGGTTCCGACCAGGCGACAGCTGACGCGCCAGTCGATTCGAGTCCTCATCGACGCGACTCGGCGGACGTCGGCGTCACGTCCGCGGAGCTGGCTGTCAGTCGCACCGTCTCCCCTCCGACCCTGCCGTGGGGTGTGTGGACATCGTACCACGGTACTGTTCGGCCTCGATGTAAAAACCATGTCTACAGCGGAGCGGGACCGAAACCACCATACCCACCGACTCCTGCGACCGGGCATGGACCACGTCGACGCCACCGACACCGGGGGCGACCTGGACCACACGGACCGAGCCATCCGCGCGACTGCGTCAGAGGACTGGCAGACGGCGGGAGAGCAGTACACGCTCGCGGCGTACGGGACGCTCGCCGGGCACGAGGGGTTCCGGCGCGAGGCGTTCGACGAGCGGCGGACGTCGGCGGGGACCGCGGTCTGTCACCTCGTCCGCGCCGGACTCTGTTATCGGCTCGCGGGCGTGGAGGCGGCCGCCCGGAACCGGGCGATGCAGGGTGCGCTCGTCGCCGTCGACCAGAGGCGCGTGCGAACGGGGGTGGACGCCGCCGCCTGCGACGAACTCCTCGGCCACTGCCGGGGACTGGCGGGCGAGACAGAGCGGGCGGGCGAGGCGTACGACCGGGCCGCACAGGGGTACGCGGACGCGGCCGTCGACGACCCGGCGAAGGCGACGACGCGCCCGCTCTTACAGGCCGGGACCGACCTCGTCACCCACCTCTCCCGGCCCGACGACGTGGGGTGGGACGACATCCACGGGACGGGGAGCGACGCCCTCTCCCGCCGCGTCCGGTTCGTGCGGAGTCGCGTCCGCGAGTTGCTGGCGGCGCGGATCAGAGAGGGGAAACTGTACGCGCCGCGGGGGTCGACGGAGTACGGCGTCGACCGCTTCACCTGTCCGGCGTGTGGCTCACACGACGTCAACTACGTCGCCGAGGCGGTGCTGTGTCTGCGGTGTAACGCAGTCGTCGAGGAGCGGTCGTAGCGGGTCGCGACCAGTCGGTCGTCGCGAGTCGGGGGAACGTCGTCGCGGCCCCCGCGGGAGAGGCGAGAGAGACGTCACGGCGGCCGCGCCGCCGCGCGCCCGCGCGCCCATCAGTGCCGACGGTCGGTGTGCGGGAGCGAACGACCGGCCGGCCAGTCGGAACTCACCGTCGCCGACTCGCCGCCATCGACCACACCGCGGTGACACCCAGGAGGAGTGCCGGGACGAGGGGGAGGACGAGCATGGCGACGATGAACGACAGGCCGGCCTCGCCGGGGAGGGCGGGCCGCAGGTAGATGATACCGGGAATGACGAGGAACGAGAGGATTACGGTGGCGACGAGCACCCAGCCACGGTCGCCGAAGCCGGTCGGTTCGGGGCCGGGGAGCGGAGCACGCTCCTCGGCATCCGACTCGGGACCGGCGTCGGAACCGGAGTCGGCCACGCTCTCTGCGGCGTCCGCTGTGTCACCCGCGTCGGGGCGGTGGACGTATCCCTCGTCGGTCTCAGAGCTCACTGTCGGGAGTTACGACCACGCTCCCAAAGCCTTCACGCTCTTCGAGCATCTCGTGTGCGCGAGCGGCCTCGCTCATCGGAAGGTTCGCGCGGACGTGCGACTCGAACGTGCCGTCCCACACCAGTGGGAGGACGTCGTCGATTTCGCCGGGCGTGGCCATCGTCGATCCGACGACCGAGAGCTGGTTCCAGAAGATACGGTCCAGTCCGGCGCCGGGGTTGCCCCCCGTGGTCGCGCCACAGGTGACGACGCGGCCGCCCTTCGCGAGCGACTTCAGCGAGTTCGGGTAGGTGGCGTCGCCGATGTGGTCGACGACCATGTCGACGCCGCGCTTACCGGTCATCTCTCTGATCTCGCTGGCGAAGTCCTCGGACTCGTAGTTGATGACGTGGTCGGCGCCGCAGTCTTCGGCGTAGGAGAGTTTCTCCTCCGTCGAGGCGGTGGCGTACACCTCGGCGCCGACGTAGTCGGCAATCTGCACCGCGGCGTGACCCACCCCACCGGAGGCACCGAGGACGAGCACGGACTCGCTCGGGCCGAGTTCGCCCCGCGAGATGAGCATCCGCCACGCCGTCTGGAACACCAGCGAGGCCGACGCCGCCGTCTCCCAGTCGACGTGCGTCGGCACCTCCACGAGGTTCTCCTCGGGGACCGCCGCCAGTTCGGAGTGGACGCCTCTGATGTGCTCGCCGATCAGGTGGTAGGAGACACACATCGACTCCTCGCCGTCGCGGCAGAACTCGCACTTCCCACAGTACTTGCCCGGCTGGACGGCGACGTGGTCGCCCACCTCGAACCGCGTGACCTCCTCGCCCACGTCCTGGACGACGCCCGCACCGTCGCTCCCCGGGATGTGCGGGAAGTCGAGGTCGATGATCGGCAGGCCGCGACGGGTCCAGACGTCGAGGTAGTTCAACCCGCCGGCCTTGATGTCGACGAGGACCTCGTCGCGGTCGATTTCCGGGTCGGGGAAGTCGCCGTACTCGATGACGTCACGGTCGCCGTGCTCCGAGAACTGAACGGCCTTCATCGTCGGTGGGTCAAACCACAGTGATAAAACGGTATGGTTACGCGTATCGACGACCGGTAGTTCGACGTCTGTCGAACTTCGGGGGGCCGGACGATGGACCGGAGTTTTGGCGAGGCAGCCAGAACGAACGGGCATGAGCGACGACCGACCGCTCGGTGGACGCGACGAACACGAACGCGACGGTGAGCACGACCACGCCCACGGTGACGACCACACGCACGACAACGGCGACGACCACGGCGCACACGACCACCACCACCACGACGTCGAGACGCTCGGCGTGGCCGTCCTCACCGTCACCTCGTCGCGGTCGCTCGACGACGACCCGGCGGGCGACGCGATTGCCGCACGGTTCGAGGACGCGGGCCACGAGATAACCACCCGTGACCTCGTCGGCGACGAGTACGACACCGTCCAGTCGGCGCTGTCGGCGCTCACGAAACGCGACGACGTCGACGTGGTCGTCTCGACCGGGGGGACGGGGGTGACCCCGGACGACGTGACCGTCGAGGCGGCGGACCGCCTGTTCGCCAAACGCCTCCCGGGGTTCGGCGAACTCTTCCGGCGGCAGTCGTACGACGAGGTCGGCGTCATGGTCGTAGCGACCCGTGCCACGGCGGGCATCGTCGACGAGACGCCCGTGTTCTGTCTGCCGGGGAGCGAGAACGCGGCCCGACTCGGGGCGGACATCGCCGTCGAGGTGGCGGGACACCTCGCGGGGCTGGCACGACGAGACGAGGACGAGTAGGACGCACGACTGACCCCGTTCCCGCTCGACAGACGTTCTCCGTCGATACACAGTTCCGCTCGACAGACACTCGACACTACCAGATATCAGGTTGTTTTCAGTACCGCCGGGTGTTTTCTGGCGGGGGAGAGGAGGAGCAACCGATGTCTGATAGAGACACGACGCTCGATCGACGGACATTCGTCAAGGGAACTGGAGCTGCGGCGGTCGGAGCGGCCGTTACCTCCGGCGCCGCGTCGGCGCAGGAGGCTGGACACGGCGGAGGTCGTTCGGACGACAACCCGGGGAGCGGTCGTTCGGACGACAACCCGGGGAGAGGAGACGGACGGTCGAGCGACGTGGCGCTCATCGCTCACCGTGGGTTCGCCGGTGTCGACCCGGAGAACACGGTGCAAGCAGTACGCAACGCCTCGCGCGGGTGGAGTCCGGAGCAGGGGCAACGGCTCGCCGACGTGCTCCGCGACAGCGTCGAGTCCATCGAGGACGGGGAAATCGTCCTCGACCTCGACGACGACCTGTCCGAGCTGTTCCGGGACCTCGAGCGGCGGGAGCTCCCCAGCCTAGCACAGCGGCAGGCCGACATGATCGAAGTCGACGTCATGCCCTGCGGAGACGGCGACATCGTCGTCTTCCACGACAACCAACTGTCCAGTCGTGACGAGGGGACGCGGGGACTGACCGACGCGGAGGGGACCGTCTGGGAGACCGACTGCGAGACGGTGACGTCCGCGGAGGTGCTCGAGAGCGGCGAGACGGTGCCGCTGCTGACGGAGGTCATGGACGCCATCCCCCCCGAAGTCGGCGTGAACCTCGAGTTCAAAGCGAACGGGAACATGTCGTGGGACGACTTCGCCGACCGGACCCTCTCCATCGCCGCCGACTACGACAACGAGATACTCGTCTCGTCGTTCGCCGAGGACGCCATCGCGGCTGTCGCCGAGGACTACCCGGACGTCCCCATCGCGTTCCTGTTCTGGAACGACATCGAGGCCGGTCTCGAGGTGACCGACGAGTACGACTGTGACGCGATGAACGTCCCGTACAACATGGTCCAGGGGACGCCGTTCTTCTCGGACGACATCGGCTACGACAACGTCCCCGACGGTGGGTACGCCGACGTCGATCTGGTCTCGGCGGCCGACGAGCGCGACATCGAACTGAACGTCTGGACCATCCAGAGCTGGTACCAGGCCGACCAGCTCGTCGACGCCGACGTCGACGGCCTCATCTCCGACTTCCCGAACGTGCTGTAGTCGCGCCTCGGAGCCGCGAATCGGTGTCGCCACCCGCCCCGCCGACGCCACGTTGCCGGCAGTGACGGTCATTTAAGCGTCCGCGGCGCAACTCCCGGGTATGAGTCATCAAGAGCCTCCCGAACGAGCACAGGACGACACCGACCAGTTCGCCGGGCGGAAGGACCGGGACCTCCCGAGCCGAGACGTGACGGAGGGTGCCGAACGGGCACCCCATCGGGCGATGTTCCGCGCGATGGGGTTCGACGACGAGGACCTCTCCTCGCCGATGGTCGGCGTGGCCAACCCCGCCGCGGACATCACACCGTGTAACGTCCACCTCGACGACGTCGCGGACGCAGCCATCGCGGGGGCCGACGACGCGGGCGGGATGCCCATCGAGTTCGGCACCATCACCATCTCGGACGCCATCTCGATGGGGACCGAGGGGATGAAAGCGTCGCTCATCTCCCGGGAGGTCATCGCCGACTCGGTCGAACTCGTCGCCTTCGGCGAGCGTATGGACGGCCTCGTGACCGTCGCGGGCTGTGACAAGAACCTCCCCGGGATGATGATGGCCGCCATCCGAACCGACCTCCCGAGCGTGTTCCTCTACGGTGGCTCCATCATGCCCGGCCAGCACGACGGCCGGGACGTCACTATCGTCCAGGTGTTCGAGGGCGTCGGCGGCTACGCGCAGGGCGAGATGAGCGCCGACGAACTCGACGACCTCGAGCGCCACGCCTGCCCGGGCGCCGGGTCCTGCGGCGGAATGTTCACCGCGAACACGATGGCTTCGATTTCCGAAGCTCTGGGGTTGGCGCCGCTCGGGAGCGCCGGGCCGCCCGCCGAGCACGAGTCGCGGTACGACGTCGCCCGCGAGGCCGGCGAACTCGTCCTCGACTGCATCGAGAACGACCGCCGGCCCTCCGACATCCTCTCGCGGGAGTCGTTCGAGAACGCCATCGCCCTGCAGACGGCCATCGGCGGGTCGACCAACGGCGTGCTCCACCTGCTGGCGCTCGCTCGCGAGGCAGGCATCGACCTCGAAATCGACGACTTCGACGCCATCAGCAGGCGCACGCCGAAGATCGCCGACCTCCAACCGGGTGGTCAGCGCGTGATGAACGACCTCTTCGAGGTCGGTGGCGTTCCCGTCGTCATCCGCCGTCTCCTCGACGCGGGACTGTTCCACGGCGACGCGATGACCGTCACCGGACGCACGATTGCAGAGGAACTCGCGACGCTGGACCTGCCCGCCGACGAGGACATCGAGGCGGACTTCCTCTACACCGTCGACGACCCGAAGCAAGCGGAGGGTGCCATCAAGATACTGACGGGCAACCTCGCGCCCGACGGTGCGGTCCTGAAGGTGACCGGCGACGACGCGTTCCACCACGTCGGCCCCGCCCGCCTGTTCGAGGACGAGGAGGACGCGATGCGGTACGTCCAGGAGGGCGAAGTCGAGTCGGGCGACGTCATCGTCATCAGGAACGAGGGACCGCAGGGTGGCCCGGGGATGCGCGAGATGCTCGGCGTCACCGCCGCCGTCGTCGGACAGGGCCACGAGGAGGACGTCGCGCTCATCACCGACGGGCGCTTCTCCGGCGGGACGCGGGGGCCGATGATCGGTCACGTCGCGCCCGAGGCGGCCGTGGGTGGCCCCATCGCACTCCTCGAAGACGGCGACGAGGTCACCGTCGACATCCCCGAGCGGGAACTGTCCGTCGACGTGAGCGACGAGGAACTGGCGAGGAGGCGAGACGAGTGGGAGCCGTCCCAGCCGAACTACACGAGCGGTGTGCTCGCGAAGTACGGCCAGGCGTTCGACTCCGCGGCGAACGGGGCCGTCACCAACCCCGGCGTGAAGCGGGACTGAGTCCGAACGCTGGTGGCCGAAGCGGCCGAATCCGCCGCAGCCGGGTGGTCTGACCGAGAGCCCCGGGTGAGCTGGTAGCGTGTGCAGGCCGCGTGCTGACCCGCGTCCACCCCGTGGTGACGAGTGAGTGACAGTTATCGTCGAACTCTCCGTCCCGGACGAGGAGTGTCTGCTCGGCCGGGTTCTCGCGGACGCACCCGACACACGCGTCGAACTCGAACGCGTCGTCCCCACGGGGTCGGCAGTGGTCCCGTACCTGTGGGTGTCCGGGACGGACATGGACGCGCTCGAAGCGCAGGTCAGGGCTTCCGACGACGTCGTCTCGCTCACCGTCCTCGACCGTCTCGACGGCTGGTCGCTCTACTGCATCGAGTGGGCTGATACTCCTCACAGCCTCCTGCAGGGCATCGGTGCCTCCGAGGGGACGGTGCTGGAGGCCCGTCGTGACGACGGCTGGCTGTTCCGACTCCGGTTCCCGGACCACGACTCCCTCTCGAGGTTTTACGACTACTGCGTGGAACGGGACGTCACGGTCCACATCGAGCGGAGCTTCACTCTGACGGAGAAGACCGAGGTCGGCCGTCAACTCGGGCTCTCCGGGGAACAGCGCGAGGCGCTCTTGCTCGCGCTCCGGACCGGGTACTTCGACACCCCCAGCCGGGCCTCACTCGATACCCTCGCCGACGAGTTCGGCATCTCGAAGCAGGCACTCTCGAACCGGATTCGGCGGGGGACGAAAGCGGTCCTCGAGGGGACGCTGCTGTCGTGAGGCGGTGTACGGAGCCGTCTCTCCGCGTGGCGGCTGTGTCGGCGTAACCCGGGGCGGGCAGGGGTATATGAAGGAGTTGTCTGGTCAACGGATACGGTCATCCCCCGCTGGAGGATACGTCTCTTCCGATGTCTTGGCTCACTGTCACGGTACACGTCGACCCGGGAACAGTCGACCGCGTGGTGGCGGCGCAAGCGACCGCGTCCCGTGGAATCTATCCGGCACCGTCGGGACGACCCGTGGACGAAGTGGCGTCCGTCGACTCAGCCGCGTCCGTCGTGGACCGTCAGGACGGGGGCTCGGCCCGTCACGTCGGTCGGCGTCGGCGGTATCGCGTCGACCGGACGGGGCTGGCCGGCGAACACCTCGTCGACAGCGCGGGAACCGACGCCGTCGAACAGGTCGGGTCGCGCGCCGTCGGCACGGGAGGAGGGTGGTGACACCCCATCGCCGGCGCGAGGACGGTGACGTGGTGGGTTCGGACGGAGAGGACGGCCCCTCGACGGGCGGCGAGCCGGCCCTGCTCGGCGTCTGCACCGACTGCGGCCGCGCGTATCCGATTCAGGCCGGCACGGACCGGCTCCGTCCCATCGGGACCGACGGGAACTGCCGCTGTGGGAACGACGAGTTCGAGGCGCTCGACGAGTAGCGACGGAGAGCGACCGACGGACGGACCGTCGCCGGGAGGGATGGGCGCCGGCCCGAACGGTCCGGAACGTCGGAGAGTCGCGGAGAACGTCAGTACGTGTTAAGCCTCTGGGCGGCGTACCACCGCGCCGTAAATGTCGGCTTGGAAATGTGATACCCCGTGTCCGCACTGTCAGTTCTACTGCACGCTGGAGCCGAACCACATGAGCTTCGAGCACCGCTGTACGGACGGCCACACCTGGTCCTGAGCCCGACGCATGCGACGCATGCAGTGAGGCCATCGGGGGTGAACGGCGGCCGCGGCGGGGGCACCCCGCTTCAGACGTGTGGGAACGGAACGAAGCTTCAAGAGCGCCCGCGGTGTAGGGTCGGATTGGACTATGGATATCTCTGACATCGCCCTTCCTGATTTCATCGAGGTCGACGCGGACAAGCGCCTGGGTAAGATCCGGTCCATCTTCGACCGGGAGAACCCGAAGGGCCTCATCGTGACCAACGACGGGAGCTACGTCGGTGTCATCGGCGAGAAACAGCTCGTCAAGTCACACGTCGAGGACAACACGAAGGCGGCGGCGCTGGTGCGCTCGGCGCCGAAGATCGACCGACACGAGGACGTCCGCGAGGTGGCGCGGATGCTCGTCGAGGGCGACGTGAAGCTCGCGCCCGTCTACGAGGGCGAGAAACTCGTCGGCGTCATCACCGAGGACGCCATCCTCGAGGCGGTCATCGAGAACCTCGACGCGCTGGTGGTCGAGCAGATATTCACCGAGGACGTGATTCAGATCGGTGAGAAGGACCGAATCGGACGCGCCATCAACCTGCTCCGCGAACACGGCATCTCCCGGCTGCCGGTCACGGACGACGGCGGCCGTCTGGCGGGCGTCATCACGACGCACGACATCGTCGACTTCGCCGTTCGCAACGACCACAAGCAGGGGAAAGGTGACCGCCGCGGCGACATCGACCGGATGCTCGACCTGCCGGTCTACGACCTGATGACGAGCCCCGTCATGACCACGGATCCGACGGCGTCCGTCCGCGACGCGGTCGAAGAGATGCTCGAGAACGACATCGCCGGCCTCGTCGTCACTCCGACCGACGACGACGGCACCGTCGCGGGCGTGCTGACGAAGACCGACGTGCTCCGGGCGCTCACCTTCACCGAGGAGGAACGGATGGACGTCCAGGTCACCAACGTCTCGCTGCTCGACACCATCTCGCGGGACGAGATTACGAGCGCCATCACCGAGGTGGTCGACAAGTACCAGCAGATGCAGGTCCACCACGCGCACGTCCGGTTCCACGAACACAAGGAGAAGCTCCGTGGAACGCCCCTCATCCAGTGTCAGATCCGACTCCGGACCAGCCACGGACAGGTGGCCGGGTCGGGCGAAGGCTACGGCGCCGAGCACGCGTTCCACGTCGCGCTGGACAAACTCGAGCGGAACGTGCTCGAGATGAAAGGCGTCAACGCCGACGAGCGCTACCGCGGACAGCTCCTCAGAAAGCTCGGCGACCTGTAACGAGGACCCGAGAACCGGCCGTCTCCCGGGGAGCGCTGCGGAGGCGCCCCGACGAACCGGCGCTCTCGTCAGTCTGCGACCAGATGCGGACAGGTCGTGGAGCCGGTCTCCGGGAGCGTCGGCGGCGCCGCTGGACTCTCTTCACCGACTGTGAAGCGGCCACCACGACGGTTCTCACCGGTGGCTTCCTCACGTTCTTCTCGGCCCTCGTCGTCACACGGGTCGTCGTGCTCGGCTACGTCGTCCGCGTGTTGCGGGCGGTCGACGGCGGCGAGCGAGCACCCACGTTCGACCGGGTGCGGCCGCTCCTCGTCGCGGCGTTCAGAACTCCTCGACCGCTTCGAGGCCCGCGTCGGTGATCCGGAACGTGGCAGTCTCGCCCGCCGGCTTCGACCCGTGTTTCTCCAGGGTGGCTCGCCGCTTCCCGCCGCGGAAGCGGTCGAGGCGGACGACCACGCCCGTCCAGTGTTCGAGCGTGTTCCCCCCGAGCGGGCGCACCCGGTCGGCATCGGGGTCGCTGAACACCTGGTTCGTCAGCAACACGGCGAGGTCGTGACGGCGGGCGATCGAGAGCAGGTGCGTGACCTGCCGGGCGACACGCCGGAGCGCCGCCCCCTCGTCGTCGTCGTGTCGCTCCAGGCGGTAGAAGCCCGTCGCCGAATCGAGGACGACGAGGTCGGCGCGCTCGGCGATGGCCGCGACGGCGCGGCCGGCCTGCTCCTGTTCTTCGAAGTCGTGGGCGTTCGAGACGACCACCCGGGAGGCGACGTCGTCGACGTCACCGACCGCCGCGGCGACCTGTTCGAACCGCGCCGGTGACAGTCCCTCGGTGTCGACGTAGACGGCGAAGCCGTCGACGGCGGCGCGCACGGCGGCGCAGAGCGCGACGTTGGTCTTGCCGGCCGCGGGCGGGCCGTAGACCTGGGTGACGGTGCCGCGTTCGAGGCCGCCGCCGAGGAGGTCGTCGAGCGGCTGACAGCCGGTCGGGAGGTGGTCGCTCACGTCGAGAGGTAGCGTCGCACCCCGATTTAATCCCTCGCATCCGGCGTGTGTCGGGTGGAGCGTGTGCGAGGGTGGACCGGGTCGTCCGTGCAGGCACCTGACGCGCTCGCGGCGGAGACGAACTGACGTGTCGGAGGTGTCGACGGGACGGCAGTCGCGAGCCAACGACCGCCGGTCGCTGGGACGTCCACTCGTGGGGACGGCCGACTCGTCACGACTGCGAACGGGCGAGAGCGACGCCGTCGCACCCCGTTCGGGCCGTCCGGATGGCCGTCGAGCCGGGACCGAATCGACACGAACGTCCATTATTAATTTTTACTCGTGGTTGAGTAAATTCTTCGGAAGGTTTATTGCGGTCAGCGTCCAACAGTGAAATATGAGCCAACAGCCAGTACAGCAGCCGCCGAAGCGACAGTCCGGTCTGAACAGCGTCCTCGTGGCCCTCGGGCCCGAGGACGCGGAGCGCGTGACGCGACTCGCCGAGGAGGCAATCGACATCGCCGGGCCCGCTGACGCGACAGTCGTCATCAACCACGTGTTCACCCACGAGGAGTTCGAGTCGCGCGTCGACACGCTCGGCTTCGACCGCGCGCCGTCCGACGTCAGCGCCGACGACGTCGCGCGGCGCTACTCGCCGGTCCGTGCCCTGGCTGCGAAACTCGACGAGGCCGGCGTCGACTACGAGATTCGTGGTGCGGTCGGCGACTACGGCGAACGGGTCGTCTCCGTCGCCGAGGAACTCGAAGCCGACCTCGTGCTGGTCAGCGGCCGGAAACGCTCGCCGACGGGCAAGGCCGTCTTCGGGAGCGTCGCCCAGGAGATCATGCTCTCGGCGCCCTGTCCGGTGACGTTCGTCCGCGCGGACACCAAGTAACCGGAACCCGACCGCGACGGACGGACCCGGTTCGACGCCGCCGTCCACTCACTTCTCACCACGCATCGACACGACACCCCGAGCGGCGCACTTCGCTCGGTACGTTTTATTCCGCGGGCGACGAACCGCGAGCGTGATCGTCGTCGCCACCGCAGACTTCGAACTCTACCACGAGGCCGTCGCAGAACTCCGCGACCGGGGGACCGTCTTCACCACGGTCGAACCCGGCGACGAGTTACCCGACCGGGCGCACGTCGTCGTCGTCTCCCACGACGACGTCGACGCCGTCGACGTGCCCGAGGGGGTCGAACGGGTCGTGGCGAGCGGCGGCGACGACGCACGGCGTGCGGTGGAGGAAGCCCTCGCCGTCCTCCGAGGCGGTGGCGGTCGAACCGTCGTCGGCGTCGACCCCGGGACGCGACCGGGCATCGCCGTCCTCTCGGGTGAGGTGGTCGTCGCCGCCTTCCACGTCCCCCTCGCCGACGCCGTCGAGGTCATCCGCCGCGAGGTCGACGGCGAGACCGACCCCCTGGTGCGAGTCGGCGACGGTGCGCGCCTGCAGGGGAGTCGCATCGTCAACGAACTCGACGACGTGCCCGTCGAACTCGTGGACGAGACGGGCACCACGCCGTACCTCGGAACCGGCACGCGAGGGATGGGCGACGTCCTCGCCGCGGTGAATATTGCCCGACTCGACGGCGAGCGCGTCGACTCCCGCGAGGTCGACCCGACCCCGGGCGAACTCCAGCGCATCAAGGACGAGTCGCGACAGCGCTCTGGCGGCGACCGGACCATCGACGAGGAACTCGCCCGCCGGGTGGCGAGCGGGGAGTTGAACGTCGACGAGGCGCTCGACGAACACCGCGACGAGACACCCGACGAACACCGCGACGAGACACCCGACGAACACCGCGACGAGACGGGGTAGTCACTCGAGTCGGTCCCGCGCCGCGGCCTCGGCCCGCCGGGCCACCTCGCGGACCGGGAGGTCCGTCTCGCGGGCGACGGCGGCCGCGTCGTCGTACTCGGCGCTCACGTCGTACACCTCGCCGTCGGCCGTCGAGGCGACCTTGACCGAAACGTCGTACGACCGGCCGGAGACGTCGAGCGTGACGGTCTGGAAGTCGCGCTCGGCGACCCAGCGGTGCCCGGCGCCGTGCTCGCGGATTCCGAGGGTGCCGGTCTCGACGGCGAGTCGGCGGGCGACCCGCTCGGCGTCCTCGGGTTTGGTGACGACTTTCACGAGGTGGCCGGGGCGGGACTTCTTCATCGTCACCGGGAGGACGGAGACGTCCCGCGCGCCGGCGTCCACGAGCGACTCCTGGAGCCCGCCGAGGACCTCCGGCGGGGCGTCGTCGAGGTTCGTCTCGAGGACGGTGATGTCGTCGCGTCGCAGTCTCCCACCACCGTCACCGACAACGGCCCGGAGGACGTTCGGGTGGTCGGCGAACGACTTCGTGCCCGCGCCGTACCCCGACGCGGAGACGTGCAGCGAGGGGAGCGCGTCGACACCCTCGGCGAACTCGGCGAGGAGCGCCGCGCCCGTCGGGGTGAGGAGTTCGCGCTCGACGGGACCACCCACGAGACGCCAGTCGGCCCCGGCGGCGAGTTCGACGACGGCGGGGGCGGGCACCGGGTAGGTCCCGTGGCTCATCTCGACCACGCCGCCGCCGCTGGCGACGGGCGTCGTCACCACGCGGTCGACGGCGAGGTCGGCGAGGAGCAGACAACTGCCGACGATGTCGGCGATGGCGTCGTCGGCACCGACCTCGTGGAAGTGTATCTCCTCGACGGACGTCCCGTGGACAGTCGCCTCCGCCTCGGCGAGACGTCGCACCACCGCCCGTGCGCGCTCGACCACCGCGTCGTCGAGGTCCATGCCGGCGACGACGTCGAGGACCGCCGCGTAGCTTCGGTGCGGGCCGGCACCCTCCGCGTGGTCGGCCGTCGCCGCGGCATCGGCGTCGGACGCGTGGTCGTGCTGATGTGAGTGGTCGTGGTCGTGTCGCTGTGAGTGGTCGTGGTCGTGCGAGTGGTCCTGAGCCCCGTCAGCTTCGCGCTCGTGGCTCGCGTCGTCCGCGTCGTCCAGGACGACGTCGACGGTGGTCGCCGCGATGCCGTTCCGCGTCGTCTCCCCGACCCGGTACGTGACGTCGAGAGCGTCCTCGACGGGTGAGAGGACGGCCGGGTCGGCGCCGGCAGCGACCAGGGCGGCGAGGAGCATGTCTCCGCTGGCACCGGTCCGACCGTCGAAGGCGAGGGTTCGCATGTGCGAGTGGAGACGAGGGAGGGACAAATACTGTCGGTCGTCGGACCGCGGGCACACGCGTGGCTGACGTCGGCGCGGATGTGCAGTGCGCGTCGACGCGGGTGTGTCGTGCGTGCCCGTGTCGGTAGGGATTAATACCGTCCACGCATACCGTGATATACGGTGACACGCACGCGAACGGGCACGAAGACGGCTGGTACCCCCCCTAACAAAGCACTTATGAAGCGGCGTCGCCGAAAAACCGACATCTACGGAGGAATCCTCGCGGAACAATCATGAACGAAGTGCAACTCGAAGTGGCGAAAGCGTACCCGAACGACTCGGGACGCGGAATCGCCCGTCTGGACCCGGACACGTTGCTACATCTCAAGCTCTCCCCTGGTGACATCATCGAGATAGAGGGTGGTGAGACGACGGCGGCGAAGGTGTGGCGCGCGGACCGACAGGACTGGAACACCGACACCGTCCGCATCGACGGCTTCACGCGCCAGAACGCCGACGTCGGCATCGGCGAACGCGTGACCATCCGGAAGGCGGACGCGAAGAAGGCGAACAAACTCGTCCTCGCCCCGCCCGAAGAGGCGTCGGTCCAGTTCGGCTCCGACGCCGCGGGCATGGTGAAGCGACAGATACTGAAACGGCCGGTCGTCGAGCGCGACATCGTCCCGGTGATGAGTTCGACGAACCACCCGTTCATGCGGTCACCGGGGCAGGCCATCCCGCTCATCGCCGTCGAGACCGACCCGGACGGCGTCTGTCTCGTCACCGAGGACACTGACGTCGAACTCCGCGAAGAGCCCATCTCGGGCTTCGAGAAGACCGGCGGCGGCATCACCTACGAGGACATCGGCGGCCTCCAGGGCGAGATCCAGCGCGTGCGGGAGATGGTCGAACTCCCGATGAAACACCCCCAGATATTCAAGAAACTGGGGATCGAGCCGCCGCAGGGTGTCCTCCTGCACGGCCCGCCCGGGACGGGGAAGACCTTGCTGGCGAAGGCCGTGGCGAACGAGACGTCTGCGAGTTTCTTCTCCATCGCCGGCCCCGAGATTATCTCGAAGTACTACGGGGAGTCCGAACAACAGCTACGGGAGATATTCGAGGACGCCAACGAGGAGGCGCCCTCCATCATCTTCATCGACGAACTCGACTCCATCGCCCCGAAGCGCGAGGACGTCACGGGCGAGGTCGAACGCCGGGTCGTCGCCCAGTTGCTGACGATGATGGACGGCCTCGAGACGCGCGGCCAGGTCATCGTCATCGCCGCGACCAACCGCGTCGACTCCGTCGACCCCGCGCTCCGGCGACCGGGTCGGTTCGACCGCGAAATCGAGATCGGCGTCCCCGACGAGGAGGGGCGCAAGGAGATTCTCCAGATTCACACCCGGGGGATGCCGCTCTCGGACGACGTGAGCCTCGACACTCTCGCCGACGAGACCCACGGCTTCGTCGGCGCCGACATCGAATCGCTCACGAAGGAGGCGGCGATGAAAGCCCTCCGGCGGTACCTCCCGGAGATCGACCTCGACGAGGAGGACATCCCACCCTCGCTCATCGACCGGATGATCGTCAAGCGCGCGGACTTCAACGGCGCGCTCGGCGAGGTGGAGCCCTCCGCGATGCGCGAGGTGCTCGTCGAACTCCCGAAGATATCGTGGGACGACGTCGGCGGGCTCGAAGCGGCGAAACAGCAGGTCGAAGAGAGCATCGAGTGGCCGCTGACGAACCGGGACCGGTTCGAGCGGATGGGCATCGAACCGCCGAAGGGGGTCCTGCTCTACGGCCCACCCGGGACCGGGAAGACGCTCATCGCGAAGGCGGTGGCGAACGAGACGAACGCCAACTTCATCTCGGTCAGGGGCCCGCAACTGCTCTCGAAGTGGGTCGGCGAGTCGGAGAAGGCCATCAGACAGACCTTCCGCAAGGCGCGGCAGGTCGCACCGACGGTCATCTTCTTCGACGAACTCGACTCGCTCGCCCCCTCCCGTGGACAGGAGATGGGCAACAACGTCTCCGAGCGTGTCGTGAACCAGCTCCTCACCGAACTCGACGGGCTCGAGGACATGGGCGACGTGATGGTCATCGGTGCGACGAACCGCCCGGACATGATCGACCCGGCGCTCATCCGTTCGGGCCGGTTCGACCGACTCGTCCTCGTGGGCGAGCCGAGCGAGGAGGGTCGCGAGGAGATCCTCAAGATTCACACCCAGTCGAGCCCGCTCGCGCCCGACGTCAGCCTCCGGGAGATTTCGGAGATTACCGAGGGCTACGTCGGCTCCGACCTGGAGTCCATCGCGCGCGAGGCGGCCATCGAGGCGCTCCGCGAAGACACCGACGCCGACGAAATCGAGATGCGTCACTTCCGGAAGGCGCTCGAAGCCGTGCGCCCGACCATCACCGACGACCTGATGGACTACTACGAACGGATGGAAGACCAGTTCAAGGGTGGCGGCCGCGAGTCGTTCACCGAACGCCGGGACGGCCGCATCGGCTTCCAGTAGGTCGTCTCCGCTCGACCAGTCGGCCCCGCCGACTTCGTTCTCCCCCCACCCAACCGAGCGAACCGAGAGCGGCACCCCACTCGAAACTCCGGTGGAACGTTCCGACTGACGAGTCGGCTGCAACCGCTTCGACTCGGCAGACCCGCCGACGCGAGCGTCGAGACCACCACTGAACCGACTGGACGACCGCCACGTGGTGAACGTCGAGAGTAGATGCGCGTTCGACACAGGCAGCGACGTCCCCACACTGACGCGCCTCGGAAGACGTTAATTAACAGATAATTATCATTGCCGTTTTCGTACCTGTGACGAACCTTCAATTCGCCTTCAGTACCCGATACACACCCGGTATACTAAAATACCGGAGCAGATAATTTGGCGGTGATATATAAATCTACGAGTAAAGTATCGGATTTAATATGATATTCTCGAAGGCGGCGTATCACGGTCCTCGACCACGTTCACTCGACGATGGGCGCACGGCGCAGACGCCGACAGAGTCCGCCGAGAGACCACTGATCGAACGGCTCACGCGAGCAGGCCGGAGTCGGCGCCGATGGAGGCAGGGATGAAGCGTCGAGGTCGAGGAGTCGGCCCAGACACCACCCGACTCGCTCTGCAACTGGTGAGCGTCGCACTCGCCTTCCTCGCGGTGACCGCGCCGGTCGTCGCGGCGGCCGGGCCGTCTATCACAGGTCTCGACGACGCGACTGTTGCCGAGGGGACGCCGGGCGTCCTCGACAGTTCGGTCGCCGTGAGCAACACGGTCGGCTTCGGTGGCGGCTACTTCGACGCGTCCGTGACCGGTATCAGGACCGACGGCACGGAGACGATCGGGCTCGATACGTCCGGGAGTGTGTCGGTCAGCGGGGCCGACGTGTTCGTCTCCGGCACGAAGGTCGGGACCATCGACGGCACCAGCGACGGAACGAACGGCGAGTCGCTCCGAATCAACTTCATCACGTCGACGGTCACGACGCCAACGAACGGGGGCTTCGAGAGTGGCGACCTCAACGGCTGGACGCGGGCGGACTTCGACTCGAGCTGGTACGACAACAGCGGTCGCTACTCGGACGACAGCGTCACGCGGACCGCGGAGGCGACGACCAGCACGGCGAGTTCCGGGTCGTACAGCGCGTACCTGAGTATCAGCGGGAACACGAACGATCAGTGTGGTGACAACGTGTGGGGGCCACAGCTGACCTCCGGCGACTTCGATGCAGACGCCGGGGACACTATCCTGTTCGACTGGCGTGGCACCAACGGCGGGGATTACTTCCTGGGGAAGGCGTTCCTCGTCGACACGTCCGACGGCAGCGAGACGCTGCTCTTCGACAAGAACCAGACCGGTGACACCGGGTGGCAGACCGTGAGCGTACCGATTCCCGCAGACGGAAGCTACCAGTTCCGGTTCCGGGTCGGCTCCTGGGACGCGTCGTACGGCTGTGCCGTCGGGGCGTCGATGTACATCGACAACATCCGGGCCACGACGGTCAGTGCCGCGCAGGTCGAGACGCTCGCGGAATCGGTCACGCTCGAGAGCACCCGCGACGACCCGCCGAACAAACGCGCGTACGCGTTCGTGGTCAAAGACAAGCAGGGGACGACCGCCTCGGCGTCGGCCGGCCTCACGGTGCTGGACAGCGACGACGGTCGGACGGCCGACGCGACGAAAGGCGGCACGTCGTACGGCGGCGACACCAGCATCGTCGAGGGGGCCACGGTCCTGTCGTTCGACGGGACGGACTCGTGGGACCCGGACGGGGATACGCTCACCTACACGTGGGACTTCGGAGACGGCACGACGAAGACCGGGGCGACGACCACGTACGACTACGCCGACGCGGTGTCGACGAGCGGCGGCAGCGAGACGTTCGCTCCGGACCTGACGGTCGACGACGGGACGGGTACCGACACGGACAGCGACTTCGCGTCGATTACCGTCTACAACGACTTCGACGGCGACGGGAAGGCCGACGACGATTCGGCGACCGGGGTGCCGACCGACGACGACGACGACGACGACGGCGTCCTCGACAACGCCGAACTGACGACGGACTCCGACGGCGACGGCGCGGCCGACGTCTACGACACGGACTCGGACGACGACACCCTCACCGACGGTACGGAGGCGACCGCGGGGTCGTCGACGACCCTCGCCGACTCCGACGCCGACGGCATCAGCGACGTCGTCGAGACGAACGGTGGGTCGGTTGTCGACACCGACGGTGACGGTCTCGTCGACGCGGTCGACACTGACGCGGACGACGACGGCATCGACGACAAGGTCGAAGGGACGACCGACACCGACGGCGACGGAACGGCCGACTACCGCGACACCGACAGCGACGACGACGGCCTCTTCGACGCGACCGAACACAGACTGTCGACGTCGCGGACGGCGACCGACTCCGACACGGACCGCATCGACGACCGGACCGAGACGGACGGCGGGTCGGTCGTCGACACCGACGACGACGGCACCATCGACGCTCTCGACACCGACAGCGACGACGACGGCATCGACGACAGCGTCGAAGGGGCGGGCGATGCAGACACGGACGGGACGGCCAACTACCGCGACACCGACGCGGACGGCGACGGCATCGACGACGCGGCCGAACCCGGGTTGTTCCTGACGCCGGAGTCCGAACCCCCGGTCGCGAACGCCGACGGCCACCGGTCCATGACGGTCGGAACCGAGGCGTCTTTCGACGGGAGCGCCTCGACGGACAACGTCTCTGTCGTGAGCTACTCCTGGGACTTCGACGGCGACGGCGTGACGGACACCACGGGCGTCACCCCGTCGTGGACGTACGAGGCCGCGGGCAGGTACACGGTCACGCTCACCGTCACCGACCCCGCGGGCAACAGCGACACGGACAGCCTCGAACACACCGCCATCCGCGAGCGGGACGACGACCACCTCGGGGCAGCCGGGACCACCGGCTGGGTCTCCAACCACGGCCCGATTCGGGAGGTCGGAATCGACTTCGACACCGAGTCGCAGGCGGCCGTCAGAACCACGAACGTCGACCCGTCGTCGGTCGTGGGCCCCGACCCCAGTCGGCCACCACTCGCGGTAATCGAGCTCGACGTACCCGACTCCCATCGTGAGACGGCATCGACGGTCAGAATCGCGGTCGGACGGTCGAACCTGGCCGCCCGCGGACTCGGGCCGTCGGACCTCAGTATCTACCACCGACACGACGGAGGATGGGACGAACTGGAGACCACGGTACTGACCGGCACCTCCGACGCACAGTGGAGAACGGTCGTCGTCCTCGAGGCGCGAACGCCGGGGTTCTCGCGGTTCGCGGTCGACCGCAAGAGCGACCCGGGCGAGACGTCCGGGGAGTCACAGACCGCTGACGAGGCCGTGGTCGACACGGCCGCAGACGAGACCACAGCGGCCGAGAACGACCAGTCCACGGCTACAGCGTCGACGGCGTCCGAGCCGACGCGCTCGGAGTCGACGGCCGAGACGGCCAACGACGGGACCGACCGGCGTACCGGGGTCCACCAGCCCGGATTCGGCGTTGTCGCGGCGCTTCTCGCCGTGACGCTCACGTTCGCGATAGGGGTCTGGCGTCGTCGCGGCTGACGCGACACGCGCTCGGGCCCACCGCGGGGACCACCGTGGAGGGCTACCGGAAGCGGGCGTCAGTACCGCGTGAGGAACGTACTCACACCGAAAGTATCCATCCGTACGTATCGAACGCACAGACATTTTCACTAAAGAGAGATATGCATCTCTCTGTTCGAACTTTGTACTCCCAACGCGAACTGAGGCCTTCAGACGGGTATTATAAACCGCTTTAATCAGAAATCGGTTTGATTGAGGTGATGACGGACGAGCGAGATCGTCTGAGCGACCTGGTATCGCGGCGTAAGTTCATTGCGACGACCGGTGCTGTCGGCGCCGCTGGCCTCGCCGGCTGTAGCGGTGGCGGCGGTAGTGGTGGCGAGAGCGGTGGCAGCGAGTCGACGGAGGCCGCGACGGAAGCCCCCGAGACGGAGAGCGGTGGCGAGTCGATGGAGGGGTCGACGGAGTCGAGCTCCGACTCCGGCTCGTCGGACACCTCCCTGCTGACCGCCGAGGGGTCCTCGACGGTCTACCCCATCTCGAACAAGGGGAGTTCCTACTGGAACTCCAACGCGCCGCCGTCGGACGGCGAGTACTGGGGCTCGAACTCGGAGGGCTCCGTCCCCGGCTGGAGCGAGATCCAGACGGACATGCTGCTCGCCGACTACTTCGCGAGCCAGTTCGGCTTCGAGCCGACCGAGCAGCGCTCGCAGGCACCGTTCCAGACGACGGTCGGCCTGAGCCACTCGGGGACCGGCTGTGAGGCCGTCGTCGACGGCCTCGTCGACATCGGTAACTCCTCCGGCCCCATCACGGCCGAACTCGACTGGAGCGAGGAGAAGGCCAACAACACGGTCGTCGACAACGTCGTCGGCCGCGACGGCCAGCCGGTCGTCGTCAGCGCCGACGTCCAGGAGGCGGGCGTCGAGCAGCTCACCGGTGAGCAGATCCGGCAGATCTTCCAGGGCGAGGTCTCGAACTGGAGCGAACTCGAGGGTGTCGATTACGATCAGGAGATATTCGTCATCGGCCGCGCCGAGGGCTCCGGGACGGACACCTCGTTCCGCCTCAACATGCTCGGCGACGCCGACGCGCCGATGGAAGTCGACACCCGTCAGGGGCAGAACCAGCAGGTCGCCCAGCTCGTCTCCCAGAACGAGGGTGCCATCGCGTACATGGCGCTGGCGTTCACCAGCGACCAGGTCATCCCCATCGCTATCGACTTCGAGGGCACCGTGTACGAGCCGGACCCGGACGCGGAGAACACCATCTTCGACAGCGACTACCCGCTGAACCGCGACCTCCACATGTACACGCTCATCGAGGAGGACAACCCCAACGGGGGCGGCCGCGACCGGCGCGAGGCGGCGTTCATCAACATGTTCCTAACGGAGTTCGGGCAGACCGTCTTCGTCGAACAGAACAACTACATCCCGCTGCCGACGAGCGACCTCGAGGAGTTCAAGAGCAAGCTCGAGCCGCTGAAGGCCTGAGACGGCGGGGGAGTTCGACCGGACCGTCCAGCCGACTCGGTTCGCTTTTTTATCACAATACACAATCACGAATACAATAAACAGAATGTCAACAGATACGGATGGAGAACGGACCGGTTTGCAGGCGAGAGCCCGACGTCGGGCCGGGCGGTTCCGCGACTTCGTCGACGACACCTCGACGGAAGCACTCGTCACCATCGTAGTGATCGCGGTGTCGCTGCTGGCGGCGTTCGTCGGCTTCCTGCTCGTCTCGCCGCTGACGGTCGCCCCGTTCGCCGTGTTCCTCCTCGCCTCGGGGTACGGCTGGCTTCGCCACCAGGAGGAGACTGCGCTGATACTGACGCTGACGACCACGATCTCGACGCTCCTGATACTGGGGCTCATCATCGTCTTCATCTTCCTGGAGTCCATCCCCGTGGTGCAGTACGAGTCCGCCACGGTGTTCGGTGTGACCGTCCCGGGACTCCGGATGTTCATCGAGACACGGTGGGACGCCGTCTCCTCGCCGGTACGGTACTCGATGGTCCCCATGATCCACGGCACAGTGATGGTGACGGTCATCGCGACGGCAGTCGCCGCGCCGCTCGGCGTCTCTGCGGCGCTGTTCCTCTCTGAAATCGCCCCGGACATCGTCCGCGAGTTCGTCAAGCCGGGCGTCGAAATCCTCGCCGGCATCCCCTCCATCGTCTACGGGTTCATCGGCTTCACCGTGCTCAGCCCATGGGCGTCCAACCAGTTCGACCTCACTGGGCAGGGGACGTACCTGTTCGTCGGCGTCGTCGTGGGTCTGATGGCGCTCCCGACGGTCGTCTCCGTCGCCGAGGACGCGCTCTCGTCGGTTCCCGAGTCGATGAAGAGCGGGTCGCTCGCGGTCGGCACGACCGACTGGCAGACGATGACGTCCATCACGGTCCCCGCAGCGTTCTCCGGCGTGTCGGCAGCGGTTCTGCTGGGAGTGGGTCGGGCCATCGGCGAGACGATGGCCGCGACGGTGATGCTCCGGGGAGTGCCTCGGCTCACGGAGCCACTGGTGAACGTCTTCTACGGGCAGGAGACGCTCACGTCGCTCATCGCGCGCAACTACGGCGAGGCGGACGGCCTCCAGCTGGACGCGCTGTTCGTCGCCGGTGTCATCCTCTTCGTCACCGTGTTGTTCATCTCGGTCGGGGCGCAGTACATCGAGTGGCGAATGCGGCGCAAGCTCGGGGGTGAGGTCTGATGGCGGGCGCGACACGCAGCAAGCTGGTCGAGCGCGAGACGACCGGCACCGACGCCGTCGCCGCCGGCGCAGTCGCCCTCTCGGCGATCCTGTTCGTAATCTCGCTCGCGGCGCTGTTCGAGCGGGTCACCATCAGCGAACCAGTCGCCGGCGTCCCGATGGTGACCCTCATCGGCGGACTCCTGGTCCTGCTCGGCGGTGCAGTCATCGCGTTCGGTGTCGGCTCGCGACTTGGCTACGTCGAGACGCAACCCAGTTCCGACGCCGGGCTGATCGCCGCCACCGTCGCGGGAATCGCGTGGTTCACGGTCGCCGGCGGGGCGGCCTCGCAGACGCTCGGCTTAGGGACCGTCGGCGGCATCGTGGGTGGAGTCGTGGTCGGCGCCGCCGCGTTCGCCGTCGCGGTGCTCACCCGCGAGGACATCGGGTCGACAGTTCCCATCGGGTCGCTGTCACTCCTGACGGGACTGGTGTTCATCGCGGACGTCGTCGGGCCGACCTGGATCTGGGACCTCGGCTGGCAGCAGACAGCCTCGCTCACCGCCGAGTTCGTCATCCCCGTCGCCACCCTGTTCAGCACCCTGTTCGCCGGTTGGGCGGCGGCGAAGGCGTACGGTGGCTTCGGAGCGCGTGGTCGACGGATGGGCGCGTACACGCTCATCTACCTGAACGCCCTCTCTATCGTCGCGTTCCTGTTCATCCTAGTGGCGTTCGTCGTCGTCCAGGGTGTCCCCGGCCTGATGACCGGCGTCCAGTTCGGCGCGGGTGTCGGTCCCGAGACGACGCTGTTCGGCTTCACGTTCACCTGGCCGCTCTACGTCCCGTTCGTGATGAACGGTGTCGCGCTCTTGAACGACTTCCAGGGCGTCCTGCCCGCCATCGTCGGGACGATCTGGCTCGTCATCGGCGCGGTGTTGTTCGCGGTGCCGCTCGGCCTCGGAGCTGCCGTCTTCCTCACCGAGTACGCCGAGCGCGGCCGGTTCACCCAGGCGGTCGAGGTGGCCACCAACGGTCTCTGGTCCACTCCGAGCATCGTCTTCGGCCTCTTCGGCTTTGCCTTCCTCGTCCCCCGCTTCGGGAACCAGAAGTCGCTCCTGTCGGGGATGCTCACGCTCGGGTTCATGCTCCTGCCGCTCGTCGTGATCACGTCCCGGGAGGCGATGATCGCGGTGCCCGACGAGTACCGCGACGCGAGCGTCGCGCTCGGCGTCTCGAAGTGGGAGACCATCCGGAGCGTCGTCCTCCCAGCGGCGCTCCCGGGCGTCGTTACGGGCGTCATCCTCGGCGTGGGGCGTATCGCCGGCGAGACGGCCCCGATCTTGCTGACGATGGCCGGCGGGACGTTCGTGCCGGGCAGTCAGACGGTCGACGTCATCGGCGGCTTCGAGTTCACCTCAACGCCGCCGTTCGTCGCGAACGAGGCGTTGCTTACGGCCACCTCCGCGCTCCCCTACCAGCTGTTCGCGCTCATCACGGCGGGCGTGGGGCTGGGCGACAACGTCGCCGACCCTCAAGGGTTCCGGTGGGCGACGGCGCTCGTCCTCCTCGTCGTCGTCCTGTCGTTCTACGCCATCGGCATCGCGACGCGGTACTACTTCCGGAGTAAACTCAGACACGAATAACAATGAGCGAAACAAGACAATCACAGACGACCACCGACTCCGAACAGGAACAGCCGCTACAGACGACGGCTGGCGAGACCGAAGAGCAGACCCGCACCGAGTGGGTCGAGTACGACTTCCAGGGTGAGGCGAAGCTCACCGCCGAGAACCTCGACGTCTACTACGGCGACGACCACGCGCTGAAGGGCGTCTCGATGGAGATTCCCGAGAAGAGCGTCACCGCACTCATCGGCCCCTCCGGCTGTGGGAAGTCGACGTACCTCCGGTGTCTGAACCGGATGAACGACCGTATCAAGTCGGCGCGAATCGACGGCTCAGTGACGCTGGAGGGCGAGGAGATCTACCAGGACGGCGTGAACCTGGTCGAACTCCGCAAGCGGGTCGGGATGGTGTTCCAGTCGCCGAACCCGTTCCCGAAGTCCATCCGCGACAACATCTCGTACGGGCCGCGGAAGCACGGCGACATCGAGAAGGGGTTCGTCGCGAAACTCCTCGGTCGGAGCGACGAGGAGAAGGAGGCCGAACTCGTCGAGCGCTGCCTCCGCGACGCGGCGCTGTGGGACGAGGTGAAGGACCGCCTCGACGACAACGCCCTCGGCCTCTCCGGCGGGCAACAGCAGCGTCTCTGCATCGCCCGGGCGCTGGCGACCGACCCGGAGGTCCTGCTGATGGACGAGCCGGCGTCGGCGTTGGATCCCATCGCCACCTCGAAGATCGAGGACCTCATCCACCAGCTCTCGGAGGAGTACACGGTGGTCATCGTGACGCACAACATGCAGCAGGCTGCGCGCATCTCCGACCAGACGGCCGTCTTCCTCACCGGCGGGGAACTCGTCGAGTACGACGACACGGACAAGATATTCGAGAACCCCGAGAGCCAGCGCGTCGAGGACTACATCAGCGGTAAGTTCGGGTGACCACGATGAGCGCAGTGCGGAACAGGGAGCACGCGGACGGCCGTCGCCGTCTCCGGACCACCATCGGAGGTTGACGATGGAGACGCGAAAGCTCCAGGAGGTCGGCGGCGGCACCTACACCGTCTCGATTCCGAAGGAGTGGGCGACCGCTCGCGGCCTCGAGGCCGGCACGCCGGTGAACCTCTACAGCCACCGCGACGGCTCCATCGTCGTCCGGAGCCGCGAGAAGGACAGCGACGGCCTGTCGACGATGCGAGTCGAGGTGGACGGCAGCCGAACGCAGGTCGAACGCGCGCTCGAAGCGGCACAGGCCGTCGGGTTCGAGCGGGTGACGCTCGTCGCCACGGAGCCGTTCGACGACGAGACGTGTCGGGCGGTCCGGTCGCTGGTCCGACGGTTCGTCGGGGCCGAACTCGTCGACGAACGCGACGGGACGCTCGTCGTCCGAAACCTGCTCGACGCCTCGGACGTCTCCGTCAGGCAGTCCGTCGTTCAGCTCCAGTACATCGCGCTCTCGATTCACGAACAGGCGATCGGTTCGTTCCTCGAGGCCGACGCCGACGCGTACGAACGGCTCCGCGAGCGCGAGACGGAGGTCGAACGCCTCTGTGGAATCGTCGTCCGGCACTTCGGTCGGGCGCTCGTCTCGCTCGAGGAGGTCGACCGGGTGGGTGCGAGTCGCTCGGAACTGTTCGAGTACTACGAGACGGCCAGTCGACTCAGACGCGTCGCGCGCAACGGCGTCACCATCGCCCGCGTGGGACGGCACCTGACCGCTCCCGTCCCCGGGGCAGTCGCCGACGAACTGGAGACCGTCGCGAACACCGTCAGAGGGGTCGCCGAGGGCACCGCGAACGCGGTCCTCGAAGGGCGGGAGACGGAACGGGTCCACGAGATGCTCGACACCTGTACGGAGACGCGAACCGACCTCGACGCGCTGGAGGAGGCGCTGGTCGACGACCGGCGCACCCTGCCGTCCGGTCCGACGGCCGACGTCGTCGCCGTCGCGCGGTGTCTCGACGCGCTCCGTCGGACGCTCGACCACGGACGCGCCATCGGCGACGTCGCCCTCCAGAGTGCGATGCGGTCGGAACGGCTGTGAGGCCGTTCGGTTCGCCCCAACGGTTCTGGACCCGACGCTCGGTTCTACGTCGTTCTCACGTCGTTCTCAAATCGTTCTGACTCTCGTTCTCGCCTGGTTCCGACCACGAGCGCGCGGCGGCCCGACCGCTACGCGAGGCCGTCGACTCGGTTGCGGTGTTCGTCGAGCGCCGCCTGCACCTCGCGCCAGTCGAGCGGCGGTTCGAGGTCGTCGACGGCGTCCGCGAAGTTCCCGAGGACCTCGTCGTACCGTTCGTGCCACGCGGGGCGCGCGACGTCGTCGAGGCGGTCACCGAGCGATCCCCAGCGCGCCTCGAGGTCGTCGAGCCGGCTGTCGAGTTCGGCCGTTCGGTCCCCGTCCTCGCGTTCGGCCCCGTCGAGGCTGGCGTCGTCCCACGTGGGCCACTCACGGAGCGCGTCGAGTTCGGCCCGGAGGTCCGAGAACAACAGCGCGACGGCCCGATGCCGGAGCGAGGCGTCGACCCACACGAGGGCGGGGTCCGTGTCGCTCTCGGCGCCGCCTCCATCACCGTCGTCGCTCGCGTTCGCGGCGACGGCGTCGACGGCGCGTGCGAGTTCGTCGAGGGAGCCGTCGAGGGCGTCGAGTTCGGCGGCGAACTCGTCGTGTCGCACCGCCGCGCTGCCGACCCAGCGTTCGAACTCCTCGAGGTCGACCTGGAGTTCGTCGGCGGCCCCCTGTGCGCGGTTCGCCGCGGCGGTGAGTCGCTGAATCCGCACCGCGACGTCGTACAGGTCCGCCTCGTCGTCGTTGACGAGGTCCTGGAGCTCCCGACCGAGGTCGGGCACGTGCGCTTCGATCCGTTCGAGCCGCTCCTCGAACCGGTCGAGTCGAGCCCGGACGACGTCGACGTCGTCGACCGGTTCGGCCGTCTCCGTCGCGTCGGCGAACGCGATGCGGGCGAGTTCGGTCCGCGTCTCCGGCGTCGAGACGACCTTCGACAGTTCGCCGAACGCGTCGTCCACCGCGGCGGACGTCACGACGCCGTCGTCGTCGGTGACGTACGAGAGGGCTCGCCGGACTTCGGCGGGGTCGGTGTCCTCCTCGCGAGCGGTGACGACGTCGACGGCCTCGTCGAGCGAGCGACCCTCGAGAGAGTCTGGCGGCCGCTCACCGTCTTCCTGACTCATGTACCTGTGAGTTCCCACGGCGGGTCGTTATAGCTTCCGTCACGGCGGCGCGAGTGAGCGGGGTGGAGCGGCGGGACGGAGACCCGGGTCGCTCAGTAGAGCAGTTCGTCGTTCTGTTCGACCATGTACAGCGTCCGGGCGGCGATGTTGACGGCGTGGTCGCCGACCCGTTCGAGGTCACGGATGGTGAGGAAGAGCCGCGAGACGTCTTGGAACGTCTCGTCGACGTCCTGTTCGAGCGCGTCTGCCTCGAGCAGCGAGCGCACGACGGTCTGACTCGCCGACTGACACATCGCGTCGATCTCGTCGTCGCGTTCGGCGATGTCGTAGCAGTTCTCGATGCTCTCGTCGGCGTACGCCGCCATCGCCTGCTCGAGCATCTCGAGCGTCGCGTCGCCGATGCGTCGGATGTCGACTTCCGGGTAGGCGTCGTACTCGGCCTGGAGGGCGTAGCCGCCGAGATTGGTCGCGAGGTCACCGATGCGTTCGAGGTCGGTGATGATCTTGAACGACGACGCGATGAAGCGGAGGTCACCGGCGACGGGTTGCTGGAGCGCGATGAGGTCGATGCACTCCTGTTCGAGTTCGAGGTAGAGTTCGTTGATCTCCTCGTCCCCGTCGATGACGGACTGTGCCAACTCGTCGTCCTTCGCTTCGAGGGCGTCGAAGCCTGTGCGGAGCTGTTCGGCGACGAGTTCGCTCATGTAGAGGACCTCTTCGCGGAGTTCCTGGAGACGAGACTGGTACGCTTGTCTGGCCATACTGGTCTGGAGTAGGCCCGCTCACAAATGGCTTTCCCATGCGTACGTATTGCTATTTATTTCTATTTATATCGTTCAGCGGCGAAGTACCGAGACGCTCGCCGGGTGGGGAATCCGGTCAGTACAGCAGCGTCGTCCGGTTCGTCGCCATGTAGAACGAGCGGGCGGCGATGTTGACCGCGTGGTCGCCGACGCGTTCGATGTCCCGGAGCGTGAGCAAGAGGACGTTCACCTCCGTGAGGAGACTCGTCAGTTCGTCCTCGTCGAACGTCTCGGTGGTCTGGACCAGGTCACGGATGACCGTCTCGGCGACCCGTTCGCAGAGGCCGTCGAGTTCGTCGTCGCGTTCGACGACTGCCGCCGCGAGGTCGGGGTCCTTCGACTCGTACGCGTCGAGCGCCTCGTCGACCATCTCGCCGGCGAGGCGACCGACGTCCAGCAGACTCACGTCGGGGTAGTGGGAGCCGTCGACGGAGTGGACGTACGCCGAGAGGTTGGTCGCGAGGTCACCGACGCGTTCGAGTTCGGTGATGATCTTGAACGAGGCGGTGACGAACCGGAGGTCACTCGCGACGGGTTGCTGGAGCGCGATGAGGTCGATACAGTCGCCTTCGAGTTCGAGATAGCGCTCGTTGATGGCCTCGTCGCCCTCGATGACGTCCGTCGCGAGCGCGGCGTCGTCCGTTTCGATGGCGTGCAGCGCGTCGTCGAACTGCGCGGAGACTCGCTCGCCGAACGCCACGACGTCCGCTCGGAGGGTCCTGAGGTCCTCCTGGTACGCGTCGCGGGGCATGGCCACCGGTTCGTCCGACCGAGGGATTACTGTTTGGTTCGCCACAGGTTCGGTGCCCGAACGCGGAGAGGACGACGAGGACGGGACGCGGCGTCGCCGCTCCCGTCACCCGAACTTGCCGGTGATGTAGTCCTCGACGCGCTGGCTCTCGGGGTTCTCGAATATCTTCTGGGTGTCGTCGAACTCGACCAGCTCGCCGCCGGTGAGGAAGACGGCCGTCTGGTCGGAGATGCGCGCAGCCTGCTGCATGTTGTGCGTCACGATGACCACCGTGTACTCCTCGGCGAGGTCAGCGATGAGGTCCTCGATCTTCGAGGTGGCGATGGGGTCCAACGCCGACGCCGGCTCGTCCATCAGCAACACTTCGGGGTCGGGGGCGATGGCACGCGCGATACAGAGGCGCTGTTGCTGCCCCCCGGAGAGGTCCAGCCCGGACTCGTCGAGTTTGTCCTTCACCTCGTCCCACAGCGCCGCGCGCTTGAGCGACTCCTCGACGATGGCGTCGTAGTCGCCCTCTTTGTTCTGTATCTCCAGCCCGTACGCGACGTTGTCGTAGATGCTCTTGGGGAAGGGGTTCGGCTTCTGGAACACCATCCCCACCCGCCGACGGAGGGCGACGGGGTCGACGTCGCTGTCGTAGACGTTCTTCCCCCGGAGGTAGAGGTTACCCTCGACGCGGGCGGCGTCGACGAGGTCGTTCATGCGGTTGATACAGCGGAGGAACGTCGACTTCCCACAGCCGGAGGGACCGATCATCGCGGTGACGCGGTTCTCCGGAATGGCCATCGAGATGCCGTCGAGCGCCTGGACGTCGTTGTAGTAGACGCTGATGTCCTCGGCGCGGATGACGGTCTCCGCGGGGGGTCGTCGGCCCTGTTCGACGCTCTCGCTGACGTCCGTCTGGACCAGCATGTCGTCGTCGGAGGGGTCCACAGTGTCACTCTGCGTCGGTTCGGCCATCGTCTGTGTCTCTTTGTCGGTCATGGATGGTGAATAGGTTACTGGTCGGTCTGGTACTTGTTCCGGAGGACGATCGCGATGGAGTTCATCGCGAGCAGCACGCTCACGAGCACGACGACGCCCGCGGGCACGGCTTTGGTGTAGAAGTCCTCGCTGGCGAAGAGCGTCGCCCACGCGAACACCTGCAGCGGCATCGCGCTCGCCTTCGCGGAGAACTCGGCCGGCAGCGAGAAGATGACGCTGGGCGCACCGATCATGATGAGCGGTGCCGTCTCGCCGATGGCGCGTCCGAGCGCGAGGATGGTCCCCGTCAGGATGCCGGGGAACGCCCGCGGGAGCACGACGCGCCGGACCGTCTGCCACTTCGTCGCACCCATCCCGTAGGAGGCCTGCCGCATCTCGGTCGGGACACTCCGAATCGCCTCACGCGAGGAGATGATGACGATGGGCAAGATGAGCAACGCGAGCGTCGCCCCGCCGACGGCGACTGTCCCCGTGGGTTGGCCGAGGTAGGTGACGAACACGCCCAGGCCCAGCAGTCCGTACACCACGCTCGGAACGCCCGCGAGGTTCGAGATGTTGACGTCGATGAAGCGCGTGAAGCGGTTGTCCGGTGCGTACTCTTCGAGGTAGACCGCGGCCCCGACGCCGAGCGGGAACGCCAGGACGGCGACGGTGACCATCAGCAGGATAGAGCCGCCGATGGCGGGGTACAGCCCCGCGTCGACGGCGGTGCTGCTGTGTGCGCTCGTGAGGAACTGCCAGTCGACCCACGAGTTCGGCCCCGCGAAGCCCGCGACCCTGACGACGAACGCGCCGACGAGTGCGCCACCGACGAGGGCGACGGGGACGAGGACGCCGGCCCGGTCGTCGGGCCGCGTGACGGTCCCGCCGACGAGGTAGGCCGCGGTCGGGACGAACGCGACGCTCGTGAGTACGGTCGCAGGGACGGGGTCGACGCCCGCGAACGGACCGCCGACAGCACCGACCACGACCGTTCCGAGCGCGACGGCGCCGGCAGCGACACCTGCTCTGGTCCCACCGGTTTCACGCGCGTAGAGGCCGACGACGGTGGCGACGATGCCGCCGAGCGAGAGCGAGAGGAGCACCCAGTCGACGGGCAGGACGGGGAGCGACGAGAAGAGGTCGACGACGCTCGGGACGAGCGTCGGCAGCCCCACGACGCTCCCGACGGGGCCGGGCAGACCGAAGAGCGGGACGTAGAACACGAGCGTCGTCACGACGAGTTTCGGCGTGAAGGGGAGTCGGCCGGCAGTGCGTTCGATGCCGACGACGAGTGCCACCGGAATCACGAGTGCGATGACGAATCCGAACCACGTGACCGGCGAGAGCATGTCGACGAACACCATCGCCACCCCGCCGCTGAACATGAGACTGACGACGAGGAGCCCGACCGTCGTCGCCCCGAAGCGAAGCGCGTCCGCGTTCCGCACGGCGAGGTAGCCACCGACGGCGAGCGTCGGGAGTATCAGCGTCACGAAGAACGTCAGGTGCCAGCCGGGGTCGGCCGTCAGCGGCTGGAGGGCGTCGTTGGCGACGAACACCAAGAGGACGGCGAGCGTGACGAGGCCGAACATCGTCGCCGCGAGCAGCAGGTACCGGAAGACCGTCCCGACGGTCTTGTCGACCGTTCCAAAGCTCTCGATGACCTGGCCTCTCTCGGTCGCCATCTCAGTACTCCTCCCGGTACCGCTGTGCGACGAAGTCGCTGATGATGTTCATGACGAGCGTGATGACGAACAGCGTCAGACCGATGGCGAACAGACTGCGGTACGCGAGGCCACCGCCGGTGATGTCGCCGAGGAGCAACTGGACCATCGCGGCGGTCATCGGGAGCGCCCCCTCTTGGTAGGCGGCGGGGTTCAGCGGGTTGAGGAACTGCGCGCGCGACCCGGCGGCGACCGTGACGGCCATCGTCTCGCCGATGGCTCGCGAGAGCGCGAGGATGAACGAGGAGAAGATGCCCGAGAGCGCGGCCGGCACGACGATGCCCGTAGAGACGTCGAACTTCGTCGCGCCCATCCCGTAGCCCGCCTGTCGGAGTTCGTCCGGGACGGCCGACATCGCGTCCTCGCTGATGGAGGCGACCATCGGGATAATCATGATGCCGACGACGAGACTGGCCGAGATGAGGTTGAACGTTCCCGTCTCGGGAAGGATCGTCTGGATAGCCGGGGTGATGTAGATGAGTGCGAAGAAGCCGTAGACGACGGTCGGGATGCCGGCCAGCACCTCGAGCGCCGGCTTCAGGAAGGCGCGGTGGCGGGGGTCGGCGTACTCGCTGAGGTAGATGGCGGTGGCGACGCCGAGCGGCAACGCGACGACGGCCGACCCGATGGTGATCATCAGCGTCGCCGAGACGAGTGCGAGGACGCCGAACTCCCGGTTGTTTATCTGCCAGGTCGTCCCGGTGAGGAAGTCGACGACCGACGCGGTCGGGCCCTCGATACCCATGAGCGGCGCAGTGATGGTGAAGAACTTCGCCGCCTCCGTCACGAGGAGCAGGATGATGCTGACCGTCGTGACGATGGACAGCGCCGCACACAGGAAGAAGAACGTGCGCGTCAGGAGCTCCTGCGGCGCGTTCTCCGTGTTTCGCGTGAGGTCGTTCGTGATGTCGTCGGTGCTCATCTATATATCTCTCTCGTGGTCACGGTGGAAGCCTCGGTTGGTGCTCGGTCTCTGTTCTCGCTCAGTTCGACTCGGCTTCCTCGATCGCCGTCTCGAGCGTGTCGAGCTGTGCCTGTTGCTGCTGGTCGTCGAGGGGGACGTAGCCGACCTCGTCGGCGACGACCTCCTGGTTGGTCGTGTTCTCCATCCAGAAGCGTGCGAACGCAGCGACCTGTGGTTCGGCGAGCGAGGACTTCGCGGGGTAAGTGAAGAGCGGGCGCGAGAGCGGCGCGTACTCGCCGGACTTCGCCGTCTCCAGCGAGGGCTCAACGGGGCCGTCGCCGTTGTCGATGGCGACGGCCGTGACGGCGTCCGAGTTCTGACTGTAGTAGGCGAACCCGAGGTAGCCCATGGCGTACTTCGACCCCTCGACGCCGCGGATGATGGTGCGGTCCTGCTCGGTCGGCGAGTAGTCCTGGCGGTGGCCCGGCCCCTCCTCGCCGATGACCGCCTCGATGAAGTAGTCGTAGGTCCCCGAGGCGTCGGTCGGTCCGAACAGCTCGAGTTCCTCGTCCGGCCAGTCGGAGTTGATGTCCGACCAGGTCGTCGGCGGGCTCTCGGCGGACCAGACCTGGCGGAGCTGGTCGACCGTGAGCGACTCCGCCCAGTCGTTCTCGTCGTTGACGACGACGGTCAGCGCGTCGGTCGCCACCTGGAGTTCGACGGGCTCGACACCGTTCTCCGAGCAGAGGTTCTCCTCCTCCGGCGAAATCGGCCGGGAGGCGTTGTTGAAGTCCGTCTCGCCCACGCAGAAGAAGTTCTGGAACCCACCGCCGGAGCCAGTCGACTGGAGGCTGAACTCGACGTCCGGGTGGTCCTCCTTGAACAGTTCGCTGAACGCCGTCGCCAGCGGGAACACGGTCGACGAGCCCGCGATGTCGACAGGGCCGGAGAGCTGGCCGTCGGACGACCCAGTGGAGCCGCCTGACTCACCCGAGCCGCCCGAAGAGTCGCCGCCACCGGAGCCGCTGTCGGTGTTCTGTCGGGTACATCCTGCGAGACCGACCGTACCAGCCGCACCGGCGCCGATTACGAACTCGCGTCGAGAGAGGAGATCACCCTTCCGTGTCATCGTCCCAGTGTCGCGGAGAGATAAGTAAATACTCTACTAATATAACTATATATCCCTACGTTTGTGAAAGACTTGGTCGGAGTTACTACCGGACAGGATAGATCGATCCCGGGCCGAAAGTGTCGACTTCGGCCGTTTGGCGCCTTCTTCACGCGAGACGGAGAGGCGTATCCCGGACGGATACCGGGGGGTCGACGACGCGACAGACCACCCACATCGACGGTGTAGTACCGACGACACGAGACGGATATATACCGATAGCCAAATTTATAGTGGAGTGCCAATCATCAGTTGACATGGTGGAAACGCGCAAGGTGCAGGTCACCGGCGGGTCGACGTACACCGTCTCGATTCCCAAAGGGTGGGCGACGGAGAACGGCGTCTCGGCGGGGAGCGAGGTCGAGTTCTACCCGGAGGGCGACTCGCTGTTCCTCACACCACGGACCGAAGAGGAGCGAACGGAGGGGACGCTCGACGTCACGGACCTGGAGGGCGACGAACTCACACGCGCGGTGATGACGATGTACGTCTCGGGGTTCGACATCATCGCGCTCGAGAGTAATCGAATCACGACCGACCAGCGCCGGACCATCCGAAAGGCCACCCAGAGCCTCGTCGGCCTCGAAGTACTAGAAGAGACCCGGGACCGGGTCGTCATCCGCGACCTGCTCGACTCCTCGGAGCTGTCGATTCACAACGCCGTCACGCGGATGCGACTCATCGCGCTGTCGATGCTCGACGACGCGCTCCTCGCGCTGGCCGAACTCGACGACGACATGGCCCGCGACGTCATCCAGCGCGACGACGACGTCGACCGCCTCTGGATGGTCGTCTCGCGCATCTTCCGTGCCACCCTCCGCACGCCGAAGGCCGCCGAGGAACTCGGTCTCCCCCGAGAGATGTGTTTCGACTACCAGTCGGCGGCACGCCAGCTCGAACGCATCGCAGACCACGCGACGAAAATCGCTCACCTCACCCTGAACCTCGAGAAACCGGTGCCGGAAGACATCGTCGAGGCGCTCGAGGAACTCCGTTCGGACGCCGCCGACGTCGTCAACGGTGGGATGGACGCCCTGTTCGAGGAGGACAGTTCGGAGGCGACGCGCCTCGCGAACCAGGCACGCGAGGCCGTCCAAGACATCGACGAGCGCGCGCGGTCCATCGACGAGTACCTCCGCGAACTCGACCCCGCCCGCGCGCAGGTGCTCGGCCTCATCGTCGACTCCGTCTCCCGCTCGGCGGACTACGGCGGCAACATCGCCGAGACGGCGCTGCAGAAGGCGGCGCCGACGCCCTGACCCGACGCCGACACGGCACCGACACGACCGCACCGTTCTCCACGTTCTGTTCTCCCGCCGCACGACACAGGCCGCTGGAGCGTCTGCTCCGGGGGTGGAGACCGACGAGCGGTGTCCGGTCGGCCGGAGACCGAAGAGAGAAGCCGACCGTCGAACCGAGCGGATTACTCGAAGACGGCGTTGACCTGACCGTCCTGTCCGGGACGCGAGGTGACGCGTGCGGTCCGCTCCTCGCCGTCGGCCTCGACGGTGATGAGCGCACCTTTCGTGACGATGTTCCGTCGCTTGTAGTTGACGTTCGCCGGGTTCTCCTCGACGCCGAGAATCGTCGCGTGGACCGTCTCGGCCCCGTCGGACACCTGCGCGACGTTCGTCGAGAGCGCTCGCGTCTTCGTCGCGTTCCCGCGCGAGTCGATGGTCTGGAACCGCGGTTCGTCGACCGTCGTCTCGCTGGGTTCGCGGCCGAGTTCGTAGCGCTTCTTGTTCCGGGCGGGCTTGATCCGACCACCCGTCCGCTTCGTCATCGAGCGTCCCTGGTGCTTCATACCCGGTAGAAGACCCAGCGACTACTTGAATCGCACGACTCGCACGCTGTGTCGGCGAGGCGTGCTCACACGGTGCAGTTCGGCGAGTCGGGTCAGCCTCGGCCGTCCACGGGGCTGTCACTCAGGGAGACGGAGAGACACAACCGTTAATCCGCTCCCACCGCGCCTGAGAGTATGAGCATGGAGGTCACCGTCGCCGTCCCGTTCCGTCAGCACGGGACGGACCGCCTCGGCGAGGGCGAGTTCGTCGTCGCGCTCTCGCTCGACCGCGAGTGGTTCTCACCCGACCAGGCGAAGCGTCTCATCGACATCGCCGCCGGCCGCGGCCTCGTCGAACGCGACGGGGGTGACCTGGTCGCACAGTTCTCGCCCGGGGGTGTCGAGGTCCCCGAGGGGTTCAAGCCCGACGAGTCCGTCCTCCAGTCGCAGTCGACGTTCGAGCGCCTCCTGAGTGAAATCGTCGCCGACGGCGTCGAGAAGCAGGAGGCCGTCGCCGGCGTCAACCGCCTCCAGCGCGACCTGGGTGTCACCATCGAGGCCGCCGCCGTCCTCTACGCCCGCCGCCGCGGGGTCGACGTCGGCGGACTCGCGGCGGAGGTACGCCGGGGACTCGTGGAGGGGTAGATGGTCGACGACCGCCTCCGGGACGGACGACGCATCGCCGAACTCCTCGCCTCGGAACTCGACGGCCTCGGCGACGCCCTGGCCCGGGTCGCCGTCACCGACGCCGACCGGACAGTCGAACCGACTCCCGACGGGGCACACGCCTACCGGGTGACGCGTCGGGGTGACGCGGGGACCGGGTCGAACGGAGAGACCGGCGACGGGGACGACCGCGACCTGGCCGTCGTCTTCGTCCAACCGGACCGCGCGCGCGTCGAGTTCACCGTCGTCCCGGACGTCGCTGCCGAACGGGGGAAAAGAGAGGGACTCCGCGTCCGACCGAAGGCGTCCCGGCCCCCGCGGACGCTGGTGTTCGTCGAGGACGGTGCCGAGGTCAAGCGGGCCGTCGCCGTCTTCGAGGCGGTGGTGGCGGCACTCGACGACGAGGGGTAGGCGGCCCGCCGAGGTGTCGAAGAGCGCGCGGACCGGGTCAGAGTCGACGCAGGACGTCGGGAAGGCCGGTCGAGAGCGCGTCGCGGTCGACCGTCGCCGCGGCGTCGGGGTGGCGGTCGGCGCTCCCGTCGAAGGTGACCTGGACGGGGGTGATGCCGACGCCGGCGGCCCCCGCGATGTCGGCGTGGACGTCGTCGCCGACGTACACCGTCTCGTCGGGTGCGGTCCCGAGTTCGGCCAGCAGTGCCTCGAACGCTCGGCGGTCGGGCTTGCCCGCCGCGAGCGACCCGGTCACGAGTTCGACGTCGAAGGCGCCGGCCCAGTCGAGGTGGCGGAGTTTGTCGTGCTGGGCGACGACGGGGCCGTTCGTGAGCAGACCGACGCGGTACGACCCGCGGAGGTCGTCGAGCAACCGTTCGACGCCCGAGACGGGCGTGAGCGCCTCCGTGATGAGTTCGCGGTACGCCTCGGCGACGGCGGCGGGTGAGGCCCTCGTCTCGTTCTCGTGGTCGGAGAGCAGTGCCGCGAAGATGGGTTCTCGCGTCTCCTCGGTGAGACACTCCGCGTGGGCCGCGAGGTACGCCTCGCGGGAGAGCGGGGGCGCACCGGCGGCCCGTGCGGCCTCGGAGAGGATGGTCTGGCGGTCCCGGGTGGGGACGGCCAGCGTGTCGTCGAGGTCGAACGCGACGGCCGTGGGTGGCATTCGAGCGACCCTTCGCCAGCGGAGGGGATGAGGGTGTCGACGTGTGGCCGCGACGGCACGAGGGGCGCGACGCCGCCGGCGTCGTGACGAGACGGCCGGGGCGACCCGCGCACGCGGCGGGGGCCCGTGAGGGCAGGGTTTTCGTAGTCGGGAGCGCGAGAGCGAGTATGACTCTCGACCGCGTCCACGTCGACGGCATCGCCCGGTTGGCGAGCGCCATCGCCAAGGCCGTCGACGACGCCGACCACGCCGACCTCGCGACCCGGGTGTGGGAAGACTTCCTCGACCCGCTCCGCGACGGGTCGCGCGTCGTCGTCGACCCCGTCGGAGAGCAGCGCCTCCGGTCGGCGGCCATCGAGGACGTCGCCCTCGCAGACCCACCGTTCGAGACGGTGCACGGCCTCGACTCGGGCACCATCAACCCCACCACGTTCAAGAACGGCCTCGTCCTCGACGTGGCGCAGGCGGCGATGGCGTCGGTCCCCTCCGACCTGGACCTCCACCGCGCCCGGACCCTCGTCGTCACGGTGCACGCGAACGACCCGACCGTCGACTGCGAGACGGACTGGATCGTCGACGACGACGGCTACTCCCGGCGGAAGGTGCTGCACGCGCCGCGAGTCGACCGCTACGCCGAGGGGGTCGTTCACGCGCTCTCGCTGTACCTCTCGGAGGGCGAACACGCGCTGTTGCAGGCCGACACCGTGGAGGACCTCCTCGTGCTCGACGGCCCGCTCTACCCGATGGAGGTGCTCACCTGGCAGGACGGCGAGCGGGAACTCCGCGACCTGGTGAGCGAGGCCGCCCCCCGGGACGTCGTCGAGAACTACGTCCGCCTCGTCGAGCGGTTCGTCGAGCGCGACGTCCCCCTCGTGGGGTTCGTCAAGAACCCCGCCTCGCGCGGTATCGTCCAGACGCTCCGGAAGAAAGGCGTCGAAGCGCCCTGGACCGACGACGCCGCGCTGTTCACCCGACTGCTCGAACGGTGGGACGACGAGCGCGGCGAGCGCCGGACGGACTGTCTCACGTTCACGAACTGGTTCGTCTCCCGGAGCGGCACCGACCGGACGATGTCGCGTGACGGCGACGCGCTCGGCGTCGACCGGGAGTTCTCGCCGGAGGACTACGAGGTGGCGTTCTTCCCGCTCTACGACCCACGGACCGACGTCTGCTACCGGGTCGAGACGCCGGCAGTCTTCGTCCGGGACGCGGAGACGAGAGAACGGCTCACCCAGCGGGTGCTACACGACGTCGCCGTCGCCCGCGGCCCGCCCCCGGCCGTGCAGAAGGCGGACGAACTCGCACGCGTGAGTCAGAGCGAGAAGGCGGCGCTCCGCCGAAAGCTGGAGGAGTATCTCGACTCCGACGCCGTCCGCCGGTACGACCAAGAGCGCTGGGGCCTCGTCTGAGTCCGAGGCGGGTCAGGGGTCGGCACGTTCGACCTCGAACGTGACCTCGTCGGAGGGGACGCCGACGCGGGCGAACTGGGTCTTCAGGTGTTCCTTCGCGGCCGCGACGGCCGTGTCCTTCGTCTCGAAGCCGCGAGGCATCGGCGACTCGAACGCGACGTGAATCTGCCGGCCGTCGATGGTCGTCACCGAGCCACCGCTCTCGACCTCGTAGAACTCGTCGCAGACCCAGACGTAGGGGGCGTGTTCGTCCGGCGCCCCCCGGAACCGCGGCGGCGTCTCGCCGCGTTCGTACAGCGTCCCCGTGAGACCGGTGCCGCCACCGAGCCCCCGAATCAGTAACATAGGTACGGTAGGGGCTCTGGAGAATAAAGGGCCACGCTCGGTGCGGAGTCGAAAGGCGAAACGGCGAAAGGGATTTATCCGCGGCTCTCCCTGCGTGAGACATGTCCGACCTCGGTGATTTCACTGACTTCGGCGGCTCTTCTGACGAATCCGAGAGCGACGCGGCGGACCCCGACACCGGGGACGACGAGACGACTGCGGCGGCATCGACACGGGTCGGCGAGGCGACGGACGGGAGCGAGAACGGAGACGACGCGGCGACGTTCGAGCCGTACGACGTGACGCCCGCCGGCGAGGACCACGGCCTCGGCGTCGTCTCCGTCTCCCGGGGGCTACGCGTGGCCGAAGACGGCGACGACACCGCGATGGAGGCGTTCGTCACCGTCGGCAACCGCGAGTCGGTGCGGCTGGGGAAGTACCTCCTCGTACCCTACCCCGACCGCGAACTGCTGTTCTGTCGCATCACCGCCCTCGAGTACGCCCAGGAGTTCCACGAGGACGACGCGACCGAAATCGCCGCCCGGCGGGCGATGCGCCGCGACGACTTCGAGGAGCGCGACTACAAGTTCGTCTCCGAACTCGACCCCGTGGCCGTCCTCTTTTACGACCACGACGACGAGGAGTGGAAGCGCCGGATGACGGACCGGGTCCCGAAACCCGGATCCGTGGTGCAGGAGGCCACCGACGCCGCCCAGATAAAGGCGGGACTGAAGATTCCCCGCGAGGGGGTCTTCCTCGGTCACCTCTCCGTCGGCGGCGAGAAGGTCCGGACGGCGGCGTCGCCACCGACCATCGACTACCGCCTGAAGGACGACTACGCCGACGGCGACCCGCTCGTGTTCAGACACGTACTGGTGGCGGGCGGGACGGGGTCGGGGAAGACCCACGCCTCGAAGAACGTCCTGCGGCAGTTCCTCGACACGACGTACCGGATGGACGACGGTCGGGAGGTCGCGCCGGCGCTCGTCCAGTTCGACCCACAGGACGAGTACGCCCAGATGCACGACGACAACCCGGCGCTCTCGGCGGACGGCGCACGCCGGTTCGAGCGCGAGGGAGTCGCCCACGGCGGTCACGACGACACCGTGGCGTTCGTCCCCGAGGTGGACGGGTCGAGCTACCCGGGCGCGGGACACCGCGCCGAACAGGCCACGTTCACCATCCCCTTCTCGATGACGCGCTCGCGCCCCTGGCTCGTCGCTGGCGCGGCCCTCAACGACAACCAGTACAACGCACTGGAGGAACTCATCTACCGGTTCTTCCAGGGGGCCGGCGACGCGGGGACGTACGACCAGTTCACGACGTTCCTCGACGACCCCGGGCTCAAGGAGGAACTCCACGAGACCGGCCGGGTCCACGAGGCGACGTTCGACGCGGTGAAGCGCCGGGTCCGCTCGGCGACGTTCAGGCGGGTGTTCGACCAGGCTGCCCGTCCCATCACCGAGCAGGTCCACGAGTTCGTCCGTCCGGGCGGCCTCACCGTCGTTCCGACGTACCACATCAACGACTCCCGGGCGGCCGTCACCGTGGTCCTCGCCGTCGCGAGTCTCCTCGTCGACGAGAAGCTCTCGAACGACCCCTCGTACGACCGGATCAAACGGACTCCGCTCGTGCTGGGGATGGACGAGGCGCACAACTTCCTCGCCGACGCCGACTCCGTGCAGGCGCGGAAAGTCGTCCACAAGTTCACCGAGGCCGCGAAGCAAGGGCGGAAGGAGCGGCTCGGTCTCTTCCTCATCACGCAGGACCCACAGGACATCGCCGACCCGGTGTTCAAGCAGGTGAACACGAAGCTCGTGCTCAACCTCGGCGACGAGGACGCCATCAAGTCGGTGAACATCCCCTCGACACTGGAGGACAAGGTGCCGTACATGGAGAAGGGACAGATGGTCGTCTACTCGCCCGACAACTCCGAGCCGGTGGAGTTGACGGGGCTGTCGACGTGCGTGACGCGTCACGGCGAGTGAGCGCGCGAGGCCACCGCTCGTTCTCGTGGGTCGCTCGCGGAGAGTCCGACGGACGGTCCTTCTACGCCGGATTCACACACACCCGACACTGATACGAGGGTCTCACACCCCCGAGTTTTTACAGGAGAACGCGGCCCACTCGCGTCGTGCGCTGAACCGGTCCCACGGGGCGTCTCGCGGAAGCGTGGTGCACCGCCTCGTGCCGTCTCGTCGGCACCACCTGTTCGCCGTTCGCCACACCACGGGGAAACGCCGGCCTCACCCGCGTGAACACTCGGCCTCGGGCTTCTTGTTCTTCGGTCCCGTACGTTTCAGTATGGTGAAGCGTATCCTCGTCCCGCTCGACGGGTCACCGAAGTCCGAGGCAGCGATACGGTTCGTCACCGAGGAGTGGCCCGACGCGGACGTCGTCCTCCTGCGCGTCATCGACCCGCTCGAGTCGGGATACAGCGGGAGCGCGTTCCCCTCGGGTGCGGAGGAGTGGTACGAGCGCAAGCGGGCCGAGGTGCGAGAACACCTCGCCGACGTCGCCGCGGAGCACGGCATCGACGCCGAGCGGGTCGTCGTCGCCGGGCGACCGGCGGCGAGTATCGTCGAGGTGGCGGAGGACGTCGACCACGTCGTCATGGGGAGTCACGGGCGGACGGGCGTCTCGCGTGTCGTCCTGGGGAGCGTCGCCGAAGCCGTCGTTCGCCGGTCGCCCGTCCCCGTCACCATCGTCCGGTGAGGCGGTCGGGACGGTGGGTCAGAACAGGTTCGCCTGCTGGTGGACGCTGATGCCGTCCCCCGTTATCTCGTAGGGTTTCGGCTGCCGCGAGTGGTTGGCGTCGCGAATCTTCTGAATCTCGATGGCCAGTCGAGTCTCCTGGAAGTTGTTCGACCGGACGTACTGGAGAATCAACACGGCGTCCGAGAGGTACTCGATGATGCCGTATCGGGAGGCGAAAGGGTCCGTGTCGCTCGCCTCGCTCGTGACGAGCGTCGTCACGCCGGCCTCCTTGAGCGCGCGGGTGAACTGGAACACCTCGCTGCGACGACGCGCTGGGTGGTCGTACATCATCTCCAGCAGCGAGACCGAGTCGAGCACGAGCCGTTCGGCGTCGAAGTCGCTGATGAGTCTCGTGAGGTCGTTGCGGATGCTCGCGAGCGAGTTCGCCATCTCGACCGGGTCGAGGTCGACGACGGCCAGCGACCCGTTCTGTTCGTACTGGCGGAAGTCCCAGCCCTTCTCCTCGGCGGTGTCGAGGACGCGCTGTCGGCTCTCCTCCAGAGAGATGTACACCGCTCGCTCGTCGTTCTCCAGCGCCGTGTTGAGGAACTGCATCCCGATGGTGGTCTTCCCCGTCCCGGCGCTCCCGATTGCGACGATGAGCGACCGTTGCGGGATTCCACCGAGGATCATCTCGTCCAGTCCCTCGATGCCGATCTCGACCCGGTCGAGCTGCGAGTCGAGTTCCACCTCGTCGAACTCGTTCGTGGAGAACCCGTCCAGGTCCGCGTCGCCGAACGGGCTCTCACCCGCACCCGATCCGTCGAAGGGCGGGGACTGCTCGTCGACGTCCATCCCCGGGTCGGGAGCGCTGTCGAACGCCTCCGAGAAGTCCTGTGAGAACGGGGAGTCGTCGGACCCGACGGCACCCGCGTCCGACTCGGACGGGCCGGTGTCGACGGGCGACGTTGCGTCGGACTCGTGGTCGGAGCTGCCCTCCTGCCCGCCAGTCTCGCCGGCCGCCTCCGCTTCGGTCTCGGGTTCGCGTTCGCTCTCGGACTCGGCATCCTCGTCCGCGAACGCCCGTTCGAACCAGTCGTCGTCACTGCTCACGGGAGGGCGCTCCCGCGGTCGAACTCGACAGAGCCGGTTCGTGCCGCCATTGGCCCCCTTTTCGGGTCGGTGGTCATATATCTTGCCGCCTCTTTCTCAGCAGCGAGTCTGGGGTGACGGTGGGCTTTTCTCACCGGGGGGGTTACGCGAGGTATGGAAGTCGGTATCGTCGCCCAGCGGGACAACGACCGTGCCGAGGCGCTGGCACGGACGTTGGGGGCGCGACTCGACGAGAGCGGAGTCCGGGTGCGCTTCGACGCGACGACGGCCGCCGCGCTGGAGCGGGCGGACGCGGGGTATCCGGTGAACAGCTTCGACGAGTGTGACCTCGTCGTCAGCATCGGCGGCGACGGGACGTTCCTCTTCGCGGCCCGCGGGGCGAACGGAACGCCGATACTCGGCGTGAACCTCGGCGAGGTTGGCTTTCTGAACGCGGTCCGGCCGACCGAGGCCGAACACGTCGTCCAGCGCGAGGTCGACGCGTTCCAGCGGGGGGAACTCGACGTGCAGGAGGTCCCGCGCGTCGCCGCGCGAACCGACGAGTGGGTCGGCGAACCGGCGATGAACGAAGTCGTCGTACAGGGGCCCCGCCGCGGACGCGGCGGCGGCGGACACGTCGAGGTCCGCGTCGACGGCGCACTGTACGACGCGGGCCCGGGCGACGGCGTCCTCGTCGCCACACCGACCGGGTCGAGCGCCTACAACCTGAGCGAACGCGGCCCGCTGGTCCACCCGGGGGTCGACGGCCTCATCGTCAACCAGATGGCAGCCAGCGGGGGGATGCCGCCGCTCGTCCTGTCGTCGGACCACGTCGTGACGGTCACCGTCACCGACGTCGACTACGCCGTCGTCGTGAGCGACGGCCGGACGAAACGGGAGGTCGAACCGGGAACCGAAGTCGACGTGGGGCTGGCCGACCAGCCCGTTCGGCTGGCCGGCCCGGCGGTGAACTTCTTCGAGGCGCTCGGTAAACTCGACTGACCACCCGACGTCGCCGACGCTCGGAGGGAAAGAACAGGCTGGACGGCCGCAGGTTCGTGTGTATGCTGGGTGAACAGGTCACCGTCCTCCCTGCAGCGTCTGTGCCTGTAGGTGACAGTACGCACAGCGAGGAAATAAGCGTACACGTTCGCACACGTTCTGGGAGCAGTCTGTGTCCTACGGTTCGCGAATCTGACCCCGGACCTCGCCACTGGGGTTCTCGACCGCGTGGACGTTGACGTAGTATCTCGTGGGGTTTGTGACGAGGTCCTCGACCGGACTGACGCTGGTTGACCCAATGTCGCCAGTCACTCGGAGCGGGTGCTGTGGAGTCCCTGATTGGGGGTCCCCGGATCCACTACCGTCGAGTTTAGTGTTGAACGCGATTAGCGGGAACACGACACCCCCCGTCTCGCCTCGTCCGCCCGCGTGGATGTGCGCCTGCGTGACGCCTTCGATGTTCTTCAGCGTCATTTCGAAGGTGAGAACACCGCCGTCGTCGGTGAAGTCCACCATCCCCGTCGCCCGCGACCGGACTTTCGGCACCGTCTGTCCGCTCGTGAGCGGGGTGAACAGGACCGCGTCCTCGTTTTCGTCCTCGTCCGCTGCCGCCATCGTGGTGAGACCAGCGGCTGCGACCGTTCCGACACCGACCGTCTTCAGGAAGCCACGGCGTGTGCCCATCAGCTAATGGTCAGATGGATGATATCACAACCCTATGTCAGCACCGGTTCCGAACCGCAGTGCGGAGCGCTACTCGCCCTGCCCGCCCCACTGCGCGACGCGCTTCGGGCGGTCGGTGACGGCGACGACGTCGATGTCGTCGTCGTGGTGGCGACGGGCCTCGAGCGCGGCCTTCGCGGAGGCGTGCGTCGAGAAGTAGGTCACCTTCTCCTCGACGGCCACCTCCAGCGCGTCGCGGTTGCGCGAGACGATGAGGTCGACCTCACCCTCACGGATGGCCTCGCGGAACGCGTCGCCCGAGTCGAAGTCGACGACGTCGAAGAATTCGGCGAAGCCCTGGGTGAGCGCCTGCCCCTCCTCGGTGTCGGGGTCGGGGAACTCCTCGGCCGAGAGGTCGACCACCGCGGTGCCTCCGGTGGGGATGGGTTTACCCGTCGCGGACTGGGCCTTCTCGTAGGCCTTGCCGAACGTCGAGGCCGTCCCCATCACCTCACCCGTCGACTTCATCTCGGGGCCGAGGCGCGGGTCGCTCCCCTCCAGACGGTCGAACGGGAGGACGACCTCTTTGACCGAGATCTGCTCGGGGATCTGTTCCTGGGCAGCGAGGTCGTCGAGCGTCTCGCCGGCCATCACCTTCGCCGCGAGCTTCGCGATGGGGACGTCTGTCGCCTTCGAGACGAACGGCACCGTCCGCGAGGAGCGCGGGTTCGCCTCCAGCACGTAGACCTCGCCGTCTTTCACGGCGAGCTGGACGTTGAGCAGGCCGACGGTTTCGAGGGCGACGGCGATGTCCTCGGTGACGGCGCGGACGCGACCCATCACGTCGTCGTCCAGCGAGCGTGGCGGGATGAGACACGCCGAGTCGCCCGAGTGGACGCCGGCGCTCTCGACGTGCTCCATCACGCCGCCGATGAGGACCCGGTCCCCGTCGGAGACGGCGTCGACGTCGAGTTCGATGGCGTCGGCGAGGAACTCGTCGACGAGGATGGGCTTGTCGGGCGAGACGCGGACGGCCTCCTCGATGTACTGCTTCAGTTCGTCGTCCGAGTGGACCACCTGCATCGCGCGGCCGCCGAGGACGTACGAGGGGCGGACGAGCACCGGGTAGCCGATGTCGCGGGCGAGGTCGAGCGCCTCCGCCTCGGAGGTGGCGGAGCCGCCCTCGGGCTGGGCGATACCGAGGGTGTCCATCAGGCGGTTGAACCGGTCGCGGTCCTCCGCGAGGTCCATCGCGTCGACGGAGGTGCCCATGACCGAACAGTCGAGGCCGCGGCGGTCGATTTCGGCCTCCACCTCGTGGCCGATGTTGACCGAGGTCTGCCCGCCGAACTGAACCATCACGCCGTCCGCGCCCGTTGCCTCGATGACGTCGGCGACTTCCTCGGCCGTGATGGGCTCGAAGAACAGGCCGTCGGAGGTGTCGTAGTCCGTCGAGACGGTCTCGGGGTTGTTGTTGACGACGTGGGCGTCGATTCCCATGTCACGGAGCGCCTGGATGGCGTGGACGGAGCAGTAGTCGAACTCGACGCCCTGCCCGATACGGATGGGGCCGCCGCCGACCACCACGACGCTCTCGACGTCACGGTCGACGCGGAGTTCGCCCGCGGCGGCGTCGCCCTCGAGCGGCCCCTGGAAGAACTCCGTCATCCGCGAGGAGTAGTAGTAGGGCGTCTGTGCGGCGAACTCGCCGGCGCAGGTGTCGACCTGTTTGTACGTCCGCCCGGGCACCTGCGTCTCGACGGTGCCCACGTCCGAGCCAGTCGCCGCGGCGATGGAGGCGTTCGTGTGGCCGGCGATGGCGGCGGCGGTGAAGTCGCCGTCCTGTGCGGCCTCTACGGAGTCGGTGACGCGCTTGTACCGCTCGACGTACCACGTCTTGATGCCCGTGAGGTCGGCGACGTCCTCGACGGAGTAGCCGCGATCGAACGCCTCGAACATGGCGTACGCGCGGTCCGGTGTCGGCTTCGTGAGGAACTCCGCTTCGAGTGCCTCGTCCGACACCTCGGCCCAGTCCGCGGCTGGTTCGTACTCCGAGGAGCGGAGCGCCTTCAGGAGCGACTCCTCGAACGTCCGACCGATAGCCATCGCCTCGCCCGTCGACTTCATCGCCGTCCCGAGGGTGAAGTCGACGTCGGCGAACTTGTCCTTGGGCCACCGCGGCACCTTGGTGACGACGTAGTCGATAGCGGGTTCGAACGCCGCCGTCGTCTCGCCGGTGATCTCGTTCTCGATTTCGTGGAGACGCTTGCCGAGGGCGACCTTCGCCGTCACGCGAGCGATGGGATATCCAGTAGCCTTCGACGCGAGCGCCGAGGAGCGGGAGACACGCGGGTTCACCTCGACGACCCGGTACTCGCCGCCGGGTGTGCCGTCGTCGTGCCAGGCGAACTGGATGTTACAGCCGCCCTGGATTCCCAGCTCCCTGATGACCTCGAGCGCGGCGTCGCGCATCTCTTGATGGCCCTCGTCGGGAATCACCTGCGAGGGCGTGACGACGATGGACTCACCGGTGTGGATGCCCATCGGGTCGATGTTCTCCATGTTGCAGATGATGATACAGGAGTCGTCGGCGTCGCGCATCACCTCGTACTCGAGTTCGACCCAGCCCGAGATGGACTCGGTGATGAGCACCTCGGAGTTCCGCGAGAGGCGCAGACCCTTGCGGACGCGTTCGACGAGTTCGTCCATCTCGTCGACGACGCCCGACCCCGACCCGCCGAGGGTGTAGGTGGTGCGGGCGATGACGGGGAGGCCACCGACCTCCTCGACGGCGGCTTCGACTTTCGCCGCCATCGCCTCCTTGTCGAAGTCCGTCACCGACTCGCCCTCGTCGAGCGAGATGGTCGTCGACTGGGGGACCGGCTGGCCGATCTTCTCCATCCGCTTCCGGAAGAGGTCGCGGTCCTCCGTCGCGTAGATGGTGTCGAGCGGCGTCCCCATGATGTCGACGTCGTACTCGTCGAGGATGCCCTCTTCGGCGAGCTCGGCGGTGACGTTCAGCCCCGTCTGGCCGCCGAGGCCGGCGATGACGCCGTCGGGCCGCTCCTTCCGGATGACCTCCGCGATGGCGTCCGTCGTGATGGGTTCGATGTAGACACGGTCGGCCATCTCGGGGTCGGTCATGATGGTCGCAGGGTTGGAGTTGACGAGGACGACTCGGGCACCTTCCTCCTGGAGGGCGCGGCAGGCCTGCGCGCCCGAGTAGTCGAACTCCGCTGCCTGTCCAATCTGGATGGGACCGCTCCCGATGAGGAGGATGGTTCTGTTCTCCGAGGCCGCCTCTGTCCCTGGCTCGTCGCTCATTACGTGGTCGAAGCCGGTTCATCGTAATAAGCGCGACGAATTTCTACGAGAAGCGCAAGGTAGTTTCGAAATTCGTAAACCCGACGCGGACGGGGCGAACGGTCCGCTGTCGGGCAGAACGGAACAGAACGGGACGGAACGGAGCGGCGAGTCGGCGAGCGGTCTCTGCGTCCGACGCGCGTGGGTCGGGAGTGGCGGCTGACCGCGCGGTGTGCTCGCCGTCTCAGGAGTACGAGGACGAGGACGACGTCGAAGCGGAGTGAGAGAGGCGGTACCGGTAGGGGCTCTCGCGGAGCACCTCGACCTCGCCCCGCTGTGCCCACCGACCGAGGACGGTCGCCACTCGGTGGGCGCTGTCGAACTGGTCGTGCTCGTCGAGGAGCGACAGGATCTCCCGCGCCGTCAACGGCTCGTCGGCCTCGGAGAGCACACCCCGAAGCGGTTCGAAGTCCGTCTGGGGGTGCATCGTCACGTCATACGTACACACGGGGACGACTTAGCGTTCAGTGAGACGGGAGTCAGACAACCGTCAGACGTAGACGTCTTCCTCGGAGAGGTCCCGCTGGGCGCGGTACTGGTCTACGAACTCGCTAACGTCGAAATCCAGCATCTGCGACTCGAACTCGGTCAGCAGGGAGTCGTCTTCCGCGTGACTGACGGCGTGTTCCATCAGTTCGACGACGAGTTCGACGATTATCTCGTGGAGTCGACGGGCGCGGAAGTCGGTCACCCAGACGATGCCCGCCCCCACCTCGCCGTCGTCGCTGACGTCGGCGGAGACGACCGCCTCGGGGAACTCCTCTGTGACGAGCGCCATCAGGTGCGGCGTCCCGAACTCGGGCATCTCGTCGCTCGTCGTCTCGATGGCTTCCCTGAGTACCTCGACGAGGAACTCCGGGAGGAAACGCTCGGGCGGATGGACGTCCATCACCGTCGCGTGCGACTCGCCACACGGACACTCGAACTCCCGCATGCCCAGGTCGATGCTCCGGGCGCGGCGGGTCCGTCCGCAGGGGAGGTCGAGTTCCGCCCCCCGACCGCCGGGGACGCGCGGTTCGCTCATACCACAGGTTGGGAGCGTCGTCGTTTAAACGTCGCGTTCCGGGATAGAGAGGAGAAGTGAACCGAGACGAACTGCACCGAGAGCGGCGGGGGTTCCGTCGTGACGTGTAGCGAGGGCGGCGTCGGTCCGTCGGGACGAACTCAGGCCTGTGCAGTGACGTACAGCAGCGGTCCGACGACCACGAGGACGATGCCGAGGAACAGGTAGTGCGTCGGGACCAGCGCCTGCGGCGTCAGGAGGAAGATGACGCCGAACCCGATGACGTGCAGCGAGAGGAGTTTCTGTGACTTCAGCGGGAGGAGCCCGACACCCCCGAGGACGAAGACGAGCAACAGCGCCTGCCCGACGTTGTAGTTGAGCAGGAAGCTGTCGATGAGCTGGAGCGGAACCATGTTCGAGATTCCGAACGAATCGGCAATTAAAGTTCCGTTCTTCGGTGCTCGCGGGGCGGACGCGACGAGGGGAGGCCCCACACGGGTCAGCGGTCGACCGGACCGGTGAGTTCCAGCGGTCGAATCCAGCCGTACCAGACGAGAAAGACCATCCCGGCGTAGCCGAGGACGAACACGATAGTGCCGACACCAGGGTAGCCGGCCTCACCGAGGAACCGCCGGGCGATTCCCGGGAGGACGATGCCGCTCACCACGACTGCGAGCAGGAGGAGCTTGTCGCGGGTGAAGAAGCCCGCGTCGTCCGCGCCGTCGGCGCTGTCGGCCATACCGAGCGGTCGGGCCGGACGAACCTCAACCTCTCGGTTCGGACCGGTCGGCACGACGGTTTTTGCCGTCCGACCGCCTCTCGGGGGTATGCGCCTGGCGTATCGCGCGGTCCCCGACGACGACGAGTATCACCCCGTCTACCGCCGCCTCCTCCGGTACGCGTTCGCTCCCGAGCGCGGGCCCGACCCCGACGACGAGCCGTTCGAACAGCCCGCCGAGTTCGAGCCGAGGGGGCTGTACGAGGGCGGGGACGGGGACGACCTGCGGACGGGTGACGAGACGGCGTGGACCGAAGCCGGCCGCCCGCCCGACGCGACGGACGTCCCGCCTGACGCCCTCGCCGTCGCCGGCGCGCTCGTCGGCTTCCGGATGCGGGTCCGCGGTGCGTTCCGTCCCGTCGGCGGCGTCACCGCGATTGCCTCCCCGCCCGAGCTTCGCCGCCGCGGCCTCGTGGGGACGCTCCTCGACCGGATGCACGCGGAACTCCGCGAGCGCGACGTGGCGATGGCCGCCCTCTGGCCCTTCTCGCACGCCTTCTACCGCCGGTTCGGCTACGGCCTGACGAACGACTACTTCGTCTTCGAGTTCCCCCCGGACGCGCTCGACTCGCCCGCGGCGACCCCCGATACGGAGGGTCGGTTCCGCCGTCTCGCCGACGACGACCCGGCGGACGTCGACGGACTCGGAGCCGTCCACGAGCGGGCCGCGACCGAACCGCTCGCGGTGGCGCGCTCCACGGACTGGTGGCGGCGTCGCGTCTTCCGCACCTGGACCGGCGAGCGGTTCGTCTACGGACTGGGCGACGGGAGCGACCTCCGGGCGTATCTCGCGTACCGGGTCGAAGAGGACGACGGGCGGACCCTCGCAGTCGACTACTGGGGGGCGACCGACGAGGAGGCGTACCGACACCTGCTCGCGTTCCTGCGCAACCACGACTCGCAGGTCACGACGGTTCGGTTCGTCGCGCGCGACGCGAGCCTCCTCGACCGACTCGCGGACCCGGGGGACGAGGTGACGACGACGGTGAAGCCGGGGCCGATGCTCCACGTCGTCGACGTCGCGTCGGCGCTGTCGGGGCTGCCGACCCCCGCAGGAGACGAGCGTCTCGTCCTCTCGGTCCGCGACGCGCGGTACGACTGGAACGACGGCCGGTTCGCGGTGGGCGTCGAGGACGGACTGACGACGTGCCGAGCGGTCGACGCCGACGGGCGCGGGCGATCGGCGGTCGGCGACGTCGACGTCGCTGTCGACGTCGCTGCCCTCTCTCGTATCGTCGTGGGAGCGCGGTCGGGGGCTGACCTCGCAGCCCTGGGCGAGGTAGCGGGCGACGACGAGTCGGTCGCACGGCTCGACGCCGTGTTACCGGTCGAGCGCCCGGAGCCGTACCTCCGGGAGTGGTTCTGAAGCGCCGGTCCCGCGCCGCGGGAGACAGGCGGGTTTTTGAAACCACCGTCCCTCAGACGAACCGTGTCGAGCCTGCCACTCCTGCTCGCGTTCACCGCCGCCGGGACGGTCCTCGCGTGGAAGGGCGGCGACTACCTCGTCAACGCCTCCGAGCGACTGGGTGGTCACTACGGCCTCCCGCCGGTCGTCCAGGGTGCAGTCATCGCCGCCGTCGGTTCCTCGTTCCCCGAACTGTCCAGTACGGTCATCGCGACCGTCCGGTACGGGGCGTTCGAGATCGGCGTCGGCGCCGTCATCGGCTCGGCGGTGTACAACATCCTCGTCATCCCCGCGGTGTCGGCGCTGGCCGGCGAGGGCCAACTCGCCTCGAACCGTGACCTCGTCTACAAGGAGGCGCAGTTCTACCTCCTCTCGCTGGCGGTGTTGCTCCTCGCGTTCACGCTCGCGGTGCTGTACTACCCCGTCGACGCGACGACCGAGAGCCTGGACGGACAGTTGACGTGGGTCCTCGCCCTCCTCCCCCTGGCGCTGTACGGCCTGTACGTGTTCATCCAGTACCACGACAGCATCGACTACCGCCGGACGGCCGTGCGGAAACAGGTCGACGTCCGGCGACAGTGGGCGATTCTCGCGGGTGCGCTCGTCGCGATTCTGGTCGGCGCGGAGTTCCTCGTCCGCGCGGCGGTCGGCTTCGGCGAACTGTTCGGCACCTCCGACTTCCTCTGGGGGCTGACCGTCGTCGCGGCCGGAACGTCGATTCCGGACACGTTCGTCTCGGTGGCGGCCGCGCGCGTCGGCAACGCCTCGGTGAGCCTCGCGAACGTCTTCGGCTCGAACGTCTTCGCGCTCCTCGTCGCGCTCCCGGCGGGGGTGCTCGCCGCGGGTACAGTCACCATCGACCTCGCCACTGTCGTCCCGATGATGACGTTCCTCGTCTTCGCCTCCGTGGCGTTCTTCGCCGTCCTCCGGACCGACATGCTGTTGACGACCCGCGAGTCGTACGTCCTGCTCGGGTTCTACGGCGTGTTCATCTGCTGGCTCGTCGCCGAGAGCACCGGCGTCGTCGGGTTCCTCCCCTGAGAGTCCCCGCGTCACCAGCTACATAGAGGATGGTTGGAGTGTCTCGCCGGGCGATGGCTTACTTGTCGACTCGCCGTGGGCCGGAGGTGTGAACGTCCTCGAGATACTCGTAGAGGCGGTGCAGGGTACCGGTCCGGTGGTGTCGACGAAGCCGTCTCGGAAGGCCTCGAAGAGACTGCCGAGGAAGCGACCGGCAGGGAGTTCTAGACCGCACCTCACACCGAGTCGTCTCGCGTCGACGCCCGGCGAGTCACCTCACTCGACCTCGACCCAGATGGGGCCCGCCCAGGCCATCCCCGCGTACTCGTCCGGCCGGGAGGCCTGCGTCACGCGGACGTAGTAGACGTCGGCGTCGGTCCCACGTTCCGTGTCCCACTGCACCCCCCGGACGGGGTCGGTGTCGGTCCACGCCCCCTCGGCGGTGAACGTTTCGAGCGGCGCGCCGGGGTCGGCCGTCCCGTCGACGACCCGCCAGGACTGGTTGTTCTTGACGACGCGGACGCGAAACAGCGGTGCCGTGCCGGCCACGGAGACGCGGACGTCGCGGGGTGCCGACCGCGACCCGACGGTGACGGTACTGTCGTTCTCACCGACGGCGACATCCTCGACGGAGAAGTCGACGAGGATGCGGTGGGGCTGGGTCGTCCCGTACGTTCGCCGCGAGCGCAGCGCGTCGAAGATGGCCTCGCGGGTGAGTTCCGGGGCGGAGAACGCCTGCAGGCCACCGGGGTACGACGGCTCGTTCCAGACCCGCCAGACGTTCGACCAGCCGACGCCGTCGTCCAGCCACTCGCGGAGCGAGGGGAGGTGTGGGTCGGCGTGGATGAGCGAGTGGCCCGGGTGCGGGCCGTGGTAGTCCGCCGAGGCGACGAGGCCGACGCGGTAGCCCAGTCGGAGGGCGTCCTGGACGTAGTGGCCCTTCGTCTCGACTTCGCCCTGTCCCATGGCCAGTGGGAACCGGTTGCCCTCGACGCCTGGCTGTTCGCTGGAGCCCCACTGTGAGTACACCTCGACGAGGGGCGCCAGGTCGTCGTCGTAGTCGACGGCGGAGAAGTCGAACGGGTACATCGCTTCTGCAGGGTGGTGCGGGACAGTGACGACGTCGCCCGCGTGTTCGTCCCGCCACCGCCGGAGCCGCGACCACAGCGCCTCGTACGTGTTCGTCTCGCGAGCGAGCGAGTCGAACAGTTCCGCCTCGTCGACGCCGTCGAAGTAGACGTTGACGTGGCCGCCGACGTTCGGCTGTTTCGTCCACTCGTAGCCGAGGAGGGTGACGAACTCGCCGGGGTCGTGGAACCGCTCGGCAGTCGTCTTCATCCGGTCGAAGTACCGGCGGTGCATCCGGCGTCGCTGCAGTTGCGGTGGGATGAAAAAGCCCATGGTGTCGTGGTCGGTGTAGGCGACGACATCGAGCGCCATGACGTCGCGGCCGAAGCGCATCCCCTTCTCGATGGTCCCCGTACCATCCGAGAGCCGCGAGTGCAGGTGCAGGTCGCCCCAGTAGACCCGCCGCGAGGGGGGCTCGGCGGTGACCCGGACCGGGTTGGAGACGAACCGCTCCCCGTCGTAGTGGAACAGGAGGTACTGCACGCCGGGCGTCCCGAACGAGACCGACGTCCGGGCGACGCCGTCGTGGTCGTCGGGGAACCGAACCACCTCGGGGGTCGCGGCCGCGTCGTCCGTCACGTCGAGACGGATGGGGCCGTCGACGTCGGTGAAGAGCCGCTCGTACTCGTCCCACGCCTGGAGGGTGAGCGTCACGCGCTCGTCGACGGCCACCGTCGACGGGAGGACGGCGTGGAGGCGGTCGAACCGCCCGGTCCGACTCTCCCAGAGTTCGTGGAGCGTCGGGCGACGCTGGCTGAACACGGCGACCGTCTCGAGTGCTTTCCGGAGCGGCCCCGTCTCGACGCGGCTCATGTCGAATGGTAGCACACCGGGCGGGATGAACGTCTCGGCCGACGTCTCTCAGGAGGAGGTCGACTCAGGGGTCGACGGTGAATCCGAGGTCGGACAGCGCCGCCCGGAGACGCTCGTCGTGTCGACCCTGCAGTTCGATCCGTCTCTCGACGACGCTCCCACCGACGGCGAGTCGACGCTTCAGCGCGGACGCCGTGGACTTGAGCGCGGCGGCGTCGAGGTCGAACCCGTCGACGACGGTGACGGGCTTCCCGTACCGTCGGGTGTCGTGCGTGACGACGAGGCGTTGCTGGGCGCGGCCGAGGTCGGCGTCGATGCCGAGTTCCTCGGGGAGTCCCGAGACGGACCCGAGGTTCGTGGTGTCCTTCTTTGCCACAGTGAGGTGACGGCGGCGGACGCTAAATAGACAGTCGGTCGGGTAAGAGACAGTCGGTCGGGTAAGAGACAGTCGGTCGGGTAAGAGACAGTCGGTCGGGTAAGAGACAGTCGGTCGGGTAAGAGACAGTCGGTCGGGTAAGAGACAGTCAGTCGCGTCGGTCGTCGGTCGTGTACTACTCCCATTCCGGGGGCGACGGACGGCGTCGTCACTCGACGGTGACGTCCGAAGCACGGGGACCACGGAACGGACAGCCTACTCGCCCGGACTGTTGCCGCGCTGGTACTTGTGTACCATCCGCCACATCGTCTGGTCGAGTTCTTCGCCTGCAGCCGCGTCGACGAGCTGTCTGTAGAGGCTGTCTGAGACGGTGATTTCGGGCATCACCAGTCCGTATGTCTGCGTCCCATATAATACTACTGTTATACGGAATTGAGTTAATTGCGGGCCGGAGAGACAGTCGCGTGGCCGTGAGTTACGCGGGTCGGCCGACGTGCGGCCCGGCGACGGGGCTGCCGTCGTCCCGGACGACGAACCGGACCTCCTCGTCGACGAGTCGCTCGCTCAGCGTGACGTCGACGGCCGCGGTGCGGTCGGCGCCGACCGTCAGTACGTACACCTGCAGCACGTTCGGGGTCGACGTCGAGGAGACGTGCAGGGTGAGTTCGGTGCCGGGTGCGAGCGTCGTGGCCACCTCGACAGGGACCGTCGACGCGTCGACGGCGAACGACGACGGCGGACTGACGAGCGTGGTCCGTCGCTCGACCACGGTGAACGTGGTGGTGAGCGTCCGTGCCGTGCTCACACGGGGGTTCGCGGGCGTCAGCGACAGCGTCGCGGCGTACGTCCCTCGGTCGAGCAGCGCGGTGTCGAACACGACCGAGACCGTGTCCCGCGTGTCGTCGACGAACACTTCGTGGGCCCTCGGCGACACTGGCCGCGCGTCGCCGACGCCGGCCGCCCCGCTGTCGGACGCCAGGCGGAGGTCGAGGCCGTTCCCCAGCGCGCCGCTCCCGGCGAGTCCGTACTCGACCTCCCCGACGGCCCGTCGGCCGTCGACGATGACCGCGACGGTGTCCGCGCCGCTGTGGTCGGGGTTGGTCACCGGGAGCTGGACGACGAGCGTGTCGCCAGCCGCCGCGGGCGGCGCATCGGCGAACGAGACGGCGACGTGGCCCGCACGGGGGAGAGTCACATGCGAGACGGCTGGTGCGAGGTCGACGTCGACGACGCCGTCGCCGTCGCGGTCGTAGCCCACCGTGAGCGTCTCCCGCGTCGCACCCACGAGGCCGCTCGGCACCCCGCCGTCGCCGGCGTCGTAGTCGAGGGTCACGGTCGTCGGGGTGCCGTTCGACGCGAGCGGGTGACGGACGACGTGCGTCGACTGCGTGCCCGGCGCGCTCTCCGTCGCGTAGACGAGGTTGCTCGCGGGCGCGTCGTCGACACGGGCGACCCCACCCAGACCGCTCGCGTGGAACGTCACGACCGCCCAGTCACCGTCGGCGACTGTCCCGTTCGGCGTGAGGGCCGCGACGTCCGCCGGTCCCCCGGGGTGTGCGTCGCGCGGGGCCACGGCGGGGACCGCCGTGTCGAACGTCGCCGCCGTGAGGTCGAGTCGAGCGCGGTCCTCGACGGGGCCACGCAGTTCGAGCGCGTAGGGCCCCGTCGCCAGCGGGGCGGACCGCCGGGGGGACTCGCGGACGACGTGGGCGACCCGGTCGGCACCGACGGCGTCGTACGCGGTACGCTCCGTCGACTGCCACCCGGCGGTGAACGTGTTCAGGCGCGCGACGACGAGGCCGTCGTCGTCGACGTCGACGACTGTCGCCTCGGCCCGGTACGCGGGGCCGGAGACGGAGAGCGTCGACGTCGACCCGACCGGTACGGAGAGGTCGACGGCAACGACGTCACCCGCCTGCTGGTCGTACGTCTCGGCGCCGAAGCCGCTGCCGGGGGCCGCCGTGGCCGGCGGGACCGTCGCGAGGGACCACACACTCACGAGAAGCGCGACACAGACGGCGAACACGGCGTTTCGTGAGGGGTACATGTGACGTCCAGTCGACGGGTCGATAAGGCCTTTGTGGACGGGTTGTCGCGCCTGATTCTCGGAGGGAGACAGGCCGAGACCGGAGGGTGCGACGCTCGAGACGCGTCGTAACCACTAGATTTACGCCGGGACGGCGTCGTAAGGTGTGTATGCGACGGTCCCTCAGCATCCTCTGTGCCCTCCTCGTCGTCGCCGCCGCCCTCCCGGTGTCGACACCTCTCGTCGGCGCCGCGGACGCCGACGACCCGGACACGCGCCCGACGGCACAGGTCCAGCCCATCCCCGGACAGAACACCACGAGCGTCCTCCTGCTCACCGGAGAGACCACGTCGGGATACGCCCAGTCGACGATGGACCTCGCGCCGGCGGTGACGGCGACGCACGGTGCCGTGGGCATCCAGATTCGCGAGCGCATCGTCCGCGAACGGCTCCGCGACACCTCGACGGTCGACCGTCGGCGACAGGTGCTCAGACAGGAGACCGAGCGCCTCGCCCGAGAGGTCGAGTCGCTGGAGCAGGTCGAACGGCGGGCACTGGCCCGGTACGAACGCGGCGAGATTTCGGTCGAAGAGCTCCTCCGGACGCTCGCGGCCGTCGACGCAGAGGCTCGGCAGGCCGAGCAACTCGTCGCGCTCCTCCAGGACGAGGTCTCACAGGTGCAGTTCCTCTCGTCGACGGAGGACCGCCTCCAGTCGCTCCAGGTCAAGCTAGCGATGCTCCGCGGCCCCGTCCGGGAGCACGCGCGGGCGGTCTTCCGCGGTGAGGCCGACTCGACCCGCATCCACGTCTCGGTCTCCGGCGAGGCAGTCGCGCTGGCGGCCATCCGCGGGAACACCTACGTCAGAGAGGTGAACGTCCCCGCGAACATCGACACGGCCGCGACCGACCGGTTCAGTTCCGAGAGCGAGGTCATCGCCCGCATCGGGACGCTGTACCCGTGGGCGTGGACGAGCGACACCTCCTCGGTCCGGACCTACACCAACTTCGAGAACGGCTTCTACCGGATCAACGTCGACCACACCCACGGCCGACTGACGAGCTACCTCGACGGGAGCACACAGGACGTCTTCAGCGAGGTCCAGTACAAGTCGCTGAGCCGGACGCCCGCCGGTCAGCCAACCACGGCGGAGGCGAACGGGACGACTCTGCGCGTGAACCAGAGCTTCGCCGGGGGTCCGGTGCAGGTCACCGCACGGGAGACGGAGAGCGAACGACCCGTCACTGGGACGGTCTACCTCGACGGAGAACGCGTCGGCCGGACGGGCGGCGGACAGCTCTGGCTGGTCGGTCCGGCCGCTCAGTACGAGGTGACGCTCGAGACGGACGCGGGCAACGTCACCGTGACGGGACAGCCCGTCTCGCAGTCGTAAGCCACGCCCTCGTCGCGCTCACTCGCCG
>NZ_JBEPXO010000010.1:0-58553 GCF_041641895.1 Salinigranum sp.
GAGCCCCCGTCCGGAGGGAGAGGGGTACCTCCGGGTGAACAACGCGGTGGCGCGACTGAGCGTCGACCGACCGTTCGTCCCGCTGGCGCGACTCGCCGGCCCGCGTGACCCGAGCGACCGCCCCGCCGCCCGACTCCGGAACCTCACCGCCTCGCGCGCCGACCACCACACCTCGCCGGACGACGTCGAACAGTACGGCTACGGCGACCGGTTCCACGGCTTCACCCTCGACCCGGCACGCGACGGCCTGCCGGACGAGGAGACGCTCGAACGACTCGACGGCGTGGGCCTGCCCGTGATGGTTCGTGCCGGGGCGGGGTTCTCCCTCGCGGCGGTGGAGGCGACGCTGCTCCGATACTCGTTCCCGGTGGTGCTCGAACGGTTCGGCGGCTACCCCCTCGACCGTGAGGGGATGCACGCGACGGTCGACCTCCTCGAACGGCACGACGACCTCTACGTCGAGACGAGTTTCGTTCGCTACCGGGACGTCCTCGAACGGGGACTCCTCGAACACCCCGACCGGGTCCTGTTCGGGTCCGGCGCGCCGGCGACGCATCCGAACGTCAGCGTGATGGAACTGCTCACGCTCGACGTGAGCGAGGACCTCATGCGCCGCGCGTTCGAGAAGAACGCGGCGCGGGTGTTCCCGGCGCTCGCGCCGTCCGCGTGAACCGTCGAGGAAGGGGCGTTACGGCGAAGAGGAAGAAGACTGTCGCCAGTCGTACTGTGCGACGGCGCGGTCGGTGCGGGTCGAGACACCGCGCGGGTTGCGACTCGGCGACCGGTCGCGGGCGCGAGCGACGAGGCCGTGGCGGAACCCGGTCACGATGCCGACGGTGACCGAGCGGCTGGTGCCGAACCACGACGTCGGCACCGACTCCCCCCGCAGGACGTCCTTCGCCGTCGACAGCGCGTCCGACCCGGCGTGGCGGAGCGTCCGGCGGGCCACCTCGGGTCGGACGCCGTAGTTCTTCACGAGGCGGTACGCGAGCGCACGGTACTTCCACTCCCAGTCGCGGGTCTCGACGCCACCGTCGGTCTCGTGTTCGAGCGACACCTGCATCCCGGGCTCCCACGCGACGCTGTAGCCGAGGCCCGCGAGACGGTGAGCGGCGTCGCGGGCGCCGCCCGTCTGGAGGTACTCGTCGAACCCGTCGAGGTCGTCGAGGACCGACCGCCGGAAGGCGACGTTGCCGCCGTCGAAGTACGCGACGTCACGCTTGCAGATTCGCCGCCGCTCGGGAGCGTCGGCGGTCTGTCCGCCGTAGACCCGGCGGCGGGTCGGCCCGGTCACGACCGGGTCCTCGGCGAGTCGGGCGTCGACGGCGTCGGCCCACTCCGGGTCGACCGCGAAGTCGTAGCCCAGGAAGGCGACAGCGTCGCCGCTCGCGGCCTGAATACCGGCGTTCCGGGCGACATTCAGCGTCCGCGCGGAGAGTTCGACGAGGACGTCGACGTCGTCACGGTCGCGCACCATCCCGGTGGTCCCGTCCGCCGAGGGGCCGTTGACCACGACCACCTCGGCGTTGGGGGCGTGAGCGGCCAGCGAGTCGAGGCTGGTAGCTAGCCGGTCGCGCCCGTTGAGCGTCGGGACGACTACCGAGAGGTCCATGTCCGTCCGTCGGCGAGCGGACACTTAAATCCGGCCGCTCCGTATCTACTCGGCTTCGCTGGCCCGTTGGACCGCCTCGTCGGCCTCTTCGCCCGCGTCCGGGACTTCGGCGCACCAGTACGAGACGGAGGCGAGTCGCTCGCCGACGCTCGTGTCCCCGACGGCCGTGTCGACGGAGCGGATGTCGGAGGCGATGGTGTTGGGTATCTTCCGATACAAGCCGTAGGGGACGACGAAGTCGTGTGACTCGGAGGCCAGCGAGAGACCAGCGCCGTCGACGAGGCGCTCGACGTCCTCGCGGGAGTACAGATGCGAGCCCATCGGGAGGAGCCAGTTGTAGACGACTCGCGTCGAGAAGTCGTTGAACGTGTCGAAGAAGACCTGACGCTTCGAGACGCGGGCCATCTCCGCGAGGAACTTCGCGGGGGTGTCCGCGAGGTGGAAGAAACGCATCGCGAAGACGGCGTCGAAGTAGTCGTCCGGGAACGGCAACCGGGCGGCGTCGCCGAGCAGGAACGTGATGTGGTCGTCGACACCCGCATCCTTGGCCTTCTCGCGGCCCTGCGTGAGCATCGCTCGGGAGATGTCGAGTCCGACGACGTCCGCGCCGCGCTCGGCGAGCATGACTGTGAACCGCCCCGTCCCGCACGCGATTTCGAGGACCCGCTTCCCGTCGACTGGCGAGAGCGCATCGAGCACTGCGCCCTTCTCCCGGCGGTCGATGAGTCGACCCCCGCGCGAGAAGCGTTTCGAGTCGTACTCTTCGGCGACGTCGTCCGCCTTGTACCACTCCTTTCCTTTCACTCGTACCGGCTCTGTGCGCGCCTCCACTATGAACGTACTGGAACGCTGTGCCACGCGAACGCTCGCCAGTCGTCGTCGCGGCCACACCGTTCGGGGCCGACGGGACGCGACGGGCACCGCGGGTCGCCGGCCGGCTCGACGATCGTCCGTCGGACACGTGTTGTTATTATGTGTATAAGGTGTACGGATTGTTTTGTCACACATGTAGCTAACCTTTACCATACGGCAGAACCCCGCATCTGGTATGAGCACCAGTACTGCAGAGGGAGAGGCCGAAGAACTCCTGTCGGAGGCCGAGTTCCGCGAACGGCTCCGCGAGCTCCCACCGAGTGCGAAACTCGTCGCCAAAGTCCTGCAGATGGACGCACCGCTCTCACAGGGACAGCTCGCCGAGGAGTCGCTGCTGCCGGACCGGACCGTCCGCTACGCGCTCAACCGTCTCGAGGAGTCCGAACTCGTCTCCTCGCGGTACAGCTTCAAGGACGCCCGGAAACAGGTGTACTACCTCAACACCTGAACGTGGGGCGACGCACTCTGCACCGGACGCCGCGGGCGAACCGCACGCCCGACTGACCAAGCACCCACCCTTCTCCGTGCATCGAACCGCCGTCCCCGTCGACCGTCCCGTTCCGACGGGCGCGACGAACTGCTACCTCGTCGGCAGCGACGGCGCACTCCTCGTCGACCCGCCAGCGCGGCACGCCGACGTCGACGCCCTCCTCGCCGGACGCACGGTCGAACACCTGGCGGTGACGCACACCCACCCGGATCACGTCGGGGGCGTCGCCCACTACGCGGCCGAGACGGGCGCGACGGTGTGGGCACGCCACGGACACGAACGCGCGTTCGAGGCCGCGACGGGCGTCACTCCCGACCGGACGATGCGCGAGGGGACCGTCGTCGACACCGACGCCGGGGCAGTGACGGTGCTCGACATACCGGGTCACGCACGCGACCACGTCGCGTTCGAGCTCGAGTTCGGGGGTGAACGCGGACGCGGGGGTGAGCGCGACGGCAGCGTACTCTGTGGTGACCTCGCCGTCGCCGAGGGGAGCGTCGTCGTCGGGGCGCCCGAGGGCGACATGCGGGCGTATCTGACGAGTCTGCGTCGCCTCCGCGCGCGGTCACCGTCGCGGCTGCACCCGGGCCACGGACCACCGGTCGACGACCCGCGTGCGACGCTGGACCGCCTCATCCACCACCGACTCGCGCGCGAGCGTCGCGTCCAGCGGGCGGTGGACGCCGGCGCGCGAACGCTCGACGAAGTCGTCGACGGTGCCTACGACAAGGACGTCTCGGACGTGCGGGGCCTCGCACGCGCGACGGTCCGCGCCCACCTCGAGAAACTCGCCGTCGAGCGACGGGTGCGATGGGACGCGACGACGGGGCGGGTCGACCCGAGCGACGGGGTTTAGTTCGGGCCGACCCGAGAGCGGGTGTGTCATCGCCGTCGCCGTCACCCTCGCTGGAGGCCGAACTGGCCCGCGCCCGCGAGTTGGACGAAGCCGCACTCGCCGACGCCATCGAGTCCATCGGCTTCGAGTGTACCCGCTGTGGCGCCTGCTGCAAGGGGTACGAGACGTGCGGGAGTGACGGTGACGAGGGCGACGAGAACCAACAGACGAGCGAGCGAGAGCCACACACGGCGACGGTGTTTCCCGACGAGGTTCGTCGGCTGATGGCGGCGGGAGAGGACGGGACGTACGACTGGCGGGACGTCGCCCGACCGATGCCGTACGGCCTCAGCGAGGGCGAGGCGGGGACCGAAGGCGAGACGTTCGAGTGGGCGCTCCAGACCGACGACTGCGGAGACTGCACGTTCTACCGTGAGACGGAGGGGACGGGCGCGTGTGCGGTCCACGACGACCGGCCGCTCGTCTGTCGAACGTACCCGTTCAGCGTCGCGCTCGGCGGGACGAGTCAGCCCATGGGCGAGGCGGTCGACGGGGAGGGGATGGTCCGGGCCCACGAGTGTGAGGGACTCGGCCGCGACATCTCGCGGGCGGACGCCGAGGAACTGGCTTCGGCGCTGAAGGCGCGTGCGGTGCGGGAACTGGAGGAGGCCATCGGCGTCCGGGACAACTACCGACCGACGGACACACCGGGCGTGGTCGTCCACGACTCCGAGGGGCAGAAGCGACCCGACGGGCGTCCGCTCGACGACGGCACGTAGCCGGACGGTCACGGGCGACCGCAGACCGTCCGGTCGCCCGACGTTGACCGTCTGACCTCGGGTGGGAAACCGAACGAACGGGGGACGAAACCCGCTGCAGCGGCCAGAACGGTCGGTACCTCTTTGATGACGGCCGGTGTGGGAGAGAGTGGAGGTCTCACTATGGAAATCTCAGATAAGCTCCTGTGTTTGTTCAACGCCGAGGTCCGGGCCGAGGACGACAAGTACGTCGTCGAGGTCCCCCGTCGGGAGGTCGAGACGGGAAGCGTCGACCCGGGCGAAATCTACCGCGTCGCCCTCATCTCCCGGAAGGAAGCGACGGAGTCCCGCCCCGAGCGAAAACAGACCGACACGTCGGAGCCACAGCCACCGGTGGAGGTCGGCGAACTCCGGTACGTCGAAATCGAGGACATCGGCAAGCAGGGGGACGGTATCGCTCGCGTCGAGCGCGGATACGTCATCATCGTCCCCGGCGCGGAAGTCGGCGAACGGGTGAAGGTCGAGGTGACGGAGGTCAAGTCGAACTTCGCCGTCGGCGAGATCATCGAAGAGGACTTCTGAGCGGGACGGGCCGTCGCGGTGCGACGCGGGAGCGGGTCGTGTCGCGTCGGACCGCTCGTCACCGTGTGACCGTGACCGTATCCGAGGTCAGTCGGCCCGCCCGGACGAGACCGTCGCGAACCGAGAGAGGTCGACGTCCGCGCCGCCGGGCGCCTCGTCGACGGCGGCGTACGGGCGCCCGACGACGATGTCGCCGGCGGTCCGTCTCCCCACGCCCGGGATGGACGTGAGTTCGTCCATCGACGCCGCGTTCAGGTCCAGCGGGTAGGGGACGCCGGTGACAGAACGGTAGCCGTAGTCGACGACGGCGACGTCGAGCGTCTCACCGAGCGGGCGTTCCCCGGGGACCGCCACGAGCAGGGAGTACGTCCCGAGTTGGCGGCCGAACGTCTTGCCGTCCTGGTGGTACTCGAGGTGGACGTCCTCGAGCACCGCCCCCGGTGGGAGGACGCGCTTCAGCATCGGGCGGTCGATCTCCTCGCGGACCGCGCGCTTGTACGGTTTGAACTGCTGTTTGTGCTCCTTCGCGATGTCCGCGCCCGTCTCGGACATCTCCGTCCCCGCGAACGCCATCACCTGCCGGATGTTGATGCGGCGGAGCATCAGCCCCTCGTCGTACACTCGCTGCAGGAAGCGCTTGTTGTGTTCGTACGTCTCGGGGCGCTCGCCCATCAGGCCGTGGACGAGGTTGATGCCGGGGAGCAGTTTCGGGAGGCGGTCGCCCTCGAGGCTCGGTCCCCGCTTCTCCTCGTCGCCGGGGCGCCACCCGCCTACCTCGTTGACGACGCGGACGGCTTCGAGACACTCCTCGGCGCTCACGAGGAGGTTGTTCTCCTCCTGGACGACGGGGTCGGCGGACTCGAGGCCGAACGCCGCCGTGTCCCCGGGGGTGTTGTGCTCGGCGATGATCCGGATGGCCTCCCGCGACCGGTCGGGGTAGTCGACGATGGTCACCGGGTTCATGTTGTCCAGGTGGAGCGTCCCGACGTCGGGGACGACGTCGCGGATGCCGCCGTACAGCTCGCGGAGCGCGTCGGGGTTGGGCGCCTCGCCGTCGCCACCGAACGCGAGGATGTCCGCCTGCCGGCCGAGACGGAAGTGCCTGACGCCGGCGTCTGCGAGGCGGTCCACCTCGCGCACGACCGACTCGGCGGTTCGGAAGCTCGGGTCGCCGTACAGCGGTTCGGTACAGAACGAACAGCGGTAGGCACAGCCACGAGACGTCTCCAGTTCGGCGATGAGGTAGTCCGGGTGGTTCGGGTGCTGTCCGACGACGAACGCGCCGAGCGCGGCCCAGCGATCCACCTCGCTGTACTCGCGCATCCGGTCGCCGAACCCCTCGAGTCCGGAGGCGACGAGGTCGTACGCGGCGGCCTCGACGTCGCCCTTCGCGACGAAGTCGTAGTCGAGGTCCTTCCGTTCGGTGTCGGAGGCGCCCTCGTTCTTGTCGCCGACGCCGAACTTCACGGGGCCGCCCATCAGCGTCGTCCCGTCGGCGGTCCACGCCAGTTCCTTCACCTCGTCGGGTTCGGCGGGCGTCCCGCCGACGTACTTCCCGGGGACGGTCATCCCACCGACGTACACCAGGAGGTCGGCGTCGGCGACGGCGCGCCACTTCCCCCGCTCGTCGCGGAGTTCGTCGATGGTGTGGTACGTAATCTGTCCGGGCGGGACGCCGGCGTCGACGAGCGCGCCGGCCGTGTATCGGGGGTACGTAGAGACGTACGGCGGCACCCCGAAGTGGGCCGGTTCGTCGACGTACCCGTCGACGATGACGACCTGAAGCGACGCCGGGTCGCGTGGGCCGCTCGACGGCGTCGATGCCGGAGCCTGTGTCATACCCGCCGGTTCGCTCCCGGCGTGGGTAAACGGCACGGTCCGCGCGCGCCCGTGAGGGGACGCTCCGAAAAGCGTATCCGCCTCTCGGCGCAAGCGTGGCACATGCCGAAGACGGAGGAATTCAGGTGCCTCAACGCCGACTGTGAGCTGGATATGTTCGAGAACCACTACACCTACGACGTCCCCGACGACCTCTCCGTCGCGGACCTGCGGTGTCCCTACTGCGGGGAGACCGACACGCTCGAGCGCATCGAACTGTAAGCAGCGCCATCGAACAACGCTTTTCTCCCGGCGGCCACTAGCTTCACGCACGAACGATGACAGGAATTCGCGAGATAGGTGAGTCAGTCGCCAACACGGTCCTCGAGCGGGTCGGTCGCGGGATGAGCCGCGTCCAGGAGCGCAAACCCCTCCCGTACGACCTCCTCGAGAGCGACGACGCGTATCTGGTCGTCTTCGACGCCCCGGGCGTCCAGCGCTCGGACGTCCAGGTCCGCTTCCTCGACGGGGAGGTGCAGGTCCGCATCGACCGCTTCCGGGAGTTCTACGAGGGCTTCGACATGCGCTTCCCCGGCCGTGGCCTCTCGCTCGACGGCGAGGTGACGCTCCCCGACGACGCGGCCGTCGACGCCGACGGGGCGTCCGCGACCCTCGCGGACAACGGGACCCTACGGATTCGCATCCCCAAGGACGACCGCGCGACGGACGTCGAGGTTCAGGACGACGTGGACGACGTGGACGACGTGGACGACGTGGACGACGTGGGCGACACCCACGCCGACGAGTCGTAACCGACGCGCCCGCCGGTCGGCGCCGCCTGAGGCGTCCGGCCTCCCTCGAGCCGCGTCCGAAACCGTTCTCGGTTCGCCGACCCCGCTACCCCGTCCGCTCGGGAGGTAAGAGCGAGTCGAACGACCGTTCGGCGAGCCAGCTACACAGCGTGTCGAGGTCAGCGACGGCCGCGTCGAGGAGCCGCTCGCCCGCCTCGGTCCCCCCGTCGGAGGGGACGCCGACGGCACCGTTCTCCGAGAAGTCCGCGACGTCGTCGAGCACCATCGCACCCCCGACGTGGACGCCCCAGACGTCGGCCGCACCGGCGTCCGCCTCGGCGAGCACGTCGTCGCGAACGAGGTGGGGCGCGAGCGCACTCACGACGCTCGTCTCGGCCGCACCGGCGTGGCCGACGTGGTCGCGCCCGAACAGGGCCTCGTGTTCGTCCCCGAGGTTCGACCACCAGTTCCACGGGACGACGAAGGCCGTCTCCTCGCGGCGGAGTCGGCGGGCGGCCCGTCGGAGCGCGTCGTCGTTCCCACCGTGGCCGTTCACCACCACGACCTTCCGTACCCCGTGTGCCGCGAGGCTCTCGACCACCTCTCCGACGTAGGCCGCGAACGTCTCGGGCGACACCGAGAGCGTCCCGGGGAACTGTCGGTGGTGGTCGCTCACGCCGACCGTGACGGGCGGCAGCGCCACGCAGTCGTCGCGGTCGAGTCGTTCTGTCACGCCGAGCGCGGCCCGGGTGTCGGTTCCGAGCGGGAGGTGCGGCCCGTGCTGTTCGGTCGCGCCCGTCGGCAGGAGCGCCACGTCGACGTCGGCGAGCAGGTCGGCCGCCTCGGTCGTCGAGCGGTCCGCGAGCGGTGGTGGACTCATGCGAGACGCTCGGGCGGGTGAGGACTTATCGACGGCGAAAGACGGGGGGTCGACCGCGGCGCGAGAGGGGGTCAGTCGCAGAACGCGTCGACCCCGCGGGCGGGGTAGCCGACGACGAGGTCGACGCCCGCCTCGCGGAGTTCGCTGACCTGCTCGTGCACGGTGTCGGGCGCTCCGACGAGCGCGTAGTCGCGAACCGCGGCGGAGAGGACCTCCCGGGCGCGTCCGGTGGCCGTCGCGTCGATCGACGCGTCGTCCGGGAGCGCGCGAGCGACGGGCCGACGCCGGGCCGCGTACGCGCCGACGGCGTCGAGGACGGCGTCCTCGTCGTCGGTCAGCACCGTCGGGGCGTACAGCGCGACCTGGCCGTCGAAGCCCGCGGCACGGAGCGCACGGACGTCGCGCGTTGTCGACCGTGAGAGGAGTTCGTACTGCGTCCCGCCGGCGGCCAGCGCGATGCGCTCGATGCCTTCGGTGCCGACCCAGGCGTCGGGCGCTCGCTCGCGTGCCGCACGGAGTCGCGGGGCGACGGCGCGTCGCTTCTCGTCGTCGGTGAGATACGCGCCGTGACCCGCGACGAGCACCCGGTCGACGGACTCGGGAACCGACTCCCAGCGGGAGTCGTCGCCGAGCAGGTCGAAGCCATCGGCCCGGACGGGAATCGTGAGCCTCACCGTCTTCTCGGCGGCGAGGCGTTCGAGCACCGCCGACGAGGGGAGCACGTCGTGCCCCTCGTAGTCGATGGCCACCGTCGACAGCGGGACGTCCAGCGCGCGGCGGACGTCACACTCGGCGGGTTTCAGTGCGAGCGCGTCGAGCCCCGTCTCGGCGACGGCACGCTCACCGGTCAACATCTCGGGACACCTCCAGCGAAGGGAACCTCACAGTCGTCGCGGAACGCGATCAATCGTCTGTGCGACCATACGACCACTGACGAGTTTCGGGACAAAACGTTGTCGTTCTGTGCCGAGTCGGCTCGGACGACCGACCGTCGGGGCCCGACACTACAACGTCACGATTAACGTCTCGTGAATCCGTTACCGGCGTTTTAGCGGCCCTACCCGTTCGTTTCTCGGATTGTGAGAGCCATAGAATGGTTATACTCATACTACGGGAGTAGGAGGAAGTGGAGAACGATCATGACTACTAACAGAGTCGAGTGGTTTGGCAAGCCCATCGAGTTCGCGTACGACGAATCGCTCACTGGATACGTAACGGTCATCGTGCGGCTCATCACCGGCTACTGGTTCCTCAACGCCGGGGTGAGCAAGTACGCCTTCGTCTCGGGCGAAGCGTTCAGTGCGGCCGGCTGGCTCGCACACGGCACGGCCGGCAGCCCCATCCACGGCTTCTTCGTCTTCGCTGCGGAGACGCCGTGGCTACTCAGCTTCACGAACCTCGCCATCCCCGTCGGCCAGACGCTCATCGGCCTCGCGCTCATCCTGGGCGCACTCACCCGGTTCGCCGCCTTCTGGGGCGCGTTCCTGATGGTGTTCTTCTACCTCGGGAACGCCGACTGGGCGCACGGCTACGTCAACGGGGACCTGTTCGGGTTCCTGCTGTTCGTGCTCGTCGCCACCCTCGCCGCGGGCCGCATCATGGGCCTCGACCGCATCCTCGAGGCGACCGAGTTCGTCCGCCAGCGCCCCGCGCTGAAGTACCTGCTCGGGTGACGGTGCCCGAGTCGACCGCTCTTTCTCTCTGACTCACGCACTCGCCGACCGTTCGGCTCGACCGCCGGGTACGGATGGTGTCTCCGGGACGGACGGAACGTCTCCGCGGAGCGCGGAAGCGACTCAGCCAGACGAACGCGGAGGCGTGAGGTTCCGCGGCCGGCTCGACCGACCGGCCGTCACTCGTCCCCCGCTCCGTCGTCGTTCCGTTCGATGAGGACGAGGCGGTTCTCGTAGAGGTCGTACGCCACCGCCTGCACCCCCCACGGGACCGACTCGGGGGCGGTGTGGAAATCGACCCCGCGGTCGGTGAGCGTCTCGTGCGTCTCCCGGCAGTCGTCGACGGCGAACGCCAGTTCGGGACTCTCACCGATCATCGAGCGTCGCCGGACCACCTCCTCGCCCTCGAACCAGTCCGGCGACTGGAGGACGATTTCGACGTCGCCCCCCGGCGGCGCGACGGTTACCCAGCGGTTGTCCTCACCCATCGGTTCATCCGCTCGCTTCTCGAAGCCGAGCTTGTCGGTGTAGAACGTCGCGGCGTCGGTCTGATTCGCCACGACGAGGGTCACCTGCGACAGCGAACCGATCATGTGCGTCCGGGTAGCGGACGCCCTCCCTTCACCGCACGCCTTGCATGGGCGTATGGGCGGTTACGTCAGACCGGCAGGTCCGCGTCGGGGTCGACTATCCGGTCGACCTCGGGCGGCATCCGCCAGTCGGTCGTGAGTTCGAGGAGCTGGACGAGCATCCGACCGGTCGCGCCCCAGACGGTGTAGCCGTCGACGTGGAAGAAGTGGATGCGAATCTCGCCGTAGTGGGGGTGGTCGCGCTGTTCGGACTCATAGTTGGCGAGGTCGGTGAGGGCCGCGACGGAGAGGACGGTGATTTCGGCAACCTCGCGCTCGTCGGGCGTGTACTCGCGGTCGGGCACCCGCGCGACGAACGGTCGGACCGAGTAGTCCGTGACCGTCTCGATGTCGTCGAGTCGGCCGAAGAGTTCGACCTCCGCGGGTCGGAGACCGATTTCCTCGTTCGCCTCGCGGAGGGCGGTCGTCTCCAGCGACTCGTCGCTCGGCTCCCGGCCGCCACCGGGGAAGCTCATCTGTCCGGCGTGCTCGCCGAGGTGGTCCGCGCGTTTGGTGAACAACAGGTGGTCCTCGTCACCGCGGGCGACGACGGGCGCGACGACCGCCGCCTGCCGCGACATCCCCTCGAGCGAAGCGGGCGTGTGCCGACCGACGCCGGAGAGGTCCATACTCGACACAGCGGGCCGAAGGTCTTAACCCTGTATGCATGGGGCAACGCTTGGGTCCCGAGCCGGCACCCGCGCTGCGGGCGACTACGACGCGTCGTCGTCGGCCGCCGCCAGCGCGTCCTCGAGTCGCTCGCGCACCTCGCCCACCTCGACGGGCGCCCACGCCTCAAGGTCGTAGGTCACGTCGAACAGGTGTCGGATGCGCGCCTCGTCCTCGGCGACGACGGCGCGGGCGGCGTCACCGCGAAGTCGTGTCTCGACCGCCCGCGCGAGCGACTCCCGCGAGACCGACTTGGTCTCGAAGCCGAGGATGTGCGGGAGGTCCTCCGCCTCCGCCGGGAGCGTCGGGAACGCGACGGGACCGACGGTGAGGAGCGCGTCGTGGCCGGAGTCCGACCCGTCCGCGTCGACCGTTCCCGCCGCCGCGTCGTCCGCACCCGTCAGGTCCGCCGGCACGTACTCCACCAGGTAGTACCGCTCGACCGCCCACTCGACGGCGTCGATGGCCGTCGCTTCGACCCGGTCCTCGTCGACACTCCCGCGCTGGCGGTAGGCGAGTTCGACGAGCGCCGCGACCACCTCGTCGGCGGAGAGTGCACCGAACAGGTCGACCACGCCCGCGAGTTCGTCGGCGTCGGCGACGGGGAGGACCGCTGCGTCGAACGGGTCGGCGGTCACCCTCGTACCTCCCGGAGGTCCGCTTCGGAACACTCGCGGACGTCGCGCGGCGCGATAGGGGCGTCCGCCCACGCGGGGAGGCGGTCGTCGCGGGTGGGTGGGGCGACGGCATCCACGTACCGCTCGACCTGCGACCGTTCCTCGTCGGTGGGGTAGTCGAGGCCGTTGAACGCCGCGTCGGTCCCGTAGGCGCGGACGAACCGGCGGGCGGTCTCCCGGTAGCGGTCGGGGAGGCTGTCGTAGTCGGGCGTGACGCCGTGCTCTTCGACGGCTGTGAAGAGCGCTCGGCCGACGCCACGGGACATGTCGGACAGGCCCGTTGGCCCCGAGACGGCGCGGTGGTCGTGTTCGTACGCGCCGAGGTCGACCTGTGCGCTCTCGTCGAAGCCGGCGTGAGCGAACGCGTCGCCGAGGGTGCCGACCTCAAGCCCCCAGTCGCGCTGCATCCGGAGACGGGACGCGAGGTCACGCGTCGCGGCGAACTCCCCGGCGAGCGCGTAGCGGAACGCGGCGAGGTAGTCGAGGACGGCGGCGTCGTGGGCGTCGGCGAGCGCCCGGACCAGCGGCGCGTAGAACAGGCGGAAGAGCCGACCGTACAGCCGGCGGTTCTCGACGCGGGCGTAGTACCCTTTCGAGAACGCGTGACCGTGTGCGAGCGGGAACAGGAGCCGGTGGACGTACGAGGCGTCGTACGTCTTCGTGTCGGCGTCGTGGAACACGACGAACTCCTCGGAGAGGGCGGCACCGAGCGCGAGCCAGACGTCGCGTCCCTTGCCCCGGTGCCCGTCGAGGTCGTGCTCCGCCAGGAGCGCCGCTACCTGCGGACCGTCACACCAGACGACGGAGAGGGGGAGGTCGTACTCGGCGAGCCAGTCGGCGAAGGCGCCCGCACGGTCCGCCGAGGCGCGGAGCGGGACGACGACGCGGGCGGGGGCGACGCGTTCGAGCGACGAGAGGACGCGCTCGGCGGCGAGGCCGGCGTACTCGCGCTCGGTCATCGGCACGACCACCGCAGCCCGGTCGACCGGGGCATGGGGCGTGGCGTCGCCGAGGTCGTGGAGCGTCGTGACCCGCTCTTGGACGTACTCCATCACCCGATTCAGGGAACCGAGTGGCAAAAGTCCCGCGACCGACCGCGCGCCTCAGTCGCACTCACACTCCGGGTCGGCGAACGGACCCGTGGCGACTTCGCTCGCGGCCGTCCCGGGCAGACGGCCGAGCGCCCGGAGGGTCCCGAGGACCGTGACGAGGCCGACGAGGCCGAGCGCGAGGCTGGCGAACACCGCGTCGTAGGCGACGCCGCGTTCGACGAGCGTCCCGACGGCGCTGGAGCCGCCGGCCTGCGAGAACATCATCCCGGCCGAGTAGGCGGCGTAGGCGCTCCCGCGCGTCTCGTCGGGAAGGGTGTCGAGCAGGAACGTGTCCATCGCCGGGAAGAGGCTGTGGATGACGTAGCCGATGACGGCCGTGAGGACGAACAGCGGGAGCAGGCCGGTCGTCGTCGTGAGAGCGAACACACAGGCGGCGAACGCCGCGACGATGCCGAGGACGTACGGCACGTGGGGGAGACGGTCCGCGAGTCGGCCGGAGACGAAGAAGGCGGGGACGCCCGCCGCGAACACGACCGTCAGGGTGTTCTTCGCCATCGCGGGCGAGAGCCCCTTCGTCCGCATGTACAGTTCGTAGAAGTTGAACAGCCCCTGCCAGACGAACCCCGTCGTCCCGAGGATGACGACGCCGACGACGACGAGTTTCCACTCCCGCCTGATACCGGCGACGAGGTCACGGTCGGCGGCGCCCGCGTCCGGGAGCGTCGTCCGACGCGCGGTCACGAACAGGGCGACGGTGACGACGAACGCCCCGACGCCGATACAGACGAACGCGAGGCGCCACGAGTACCAGAGGACGAGCGTCACGAGGGGTGCGGCGACGACGGCGGCGACCTGTGCGGCCATGCCGTGGATGCCCATCGCCCGGCCGACGCGTCCGGGGTAGAGTTCGCTCACGAGCGGGTTGGCGGCGACGAAGTAGACGCCCGACGAGATACCCATCAGGAGCGCGCCGAACGCGAGCGTGAGAACCGAGTCGGCGGTCGCAGTGAACGCCGAGGCGACAGCCAGAACTAGCCCCGTCCCGAGGATGACACGGTGGCGCGGGACGCGCGTGAGGAGCCACCCGGCCGGGAGGCGGGGGAGCGCGCTGCCGAGCCACACCGCCGTCGCGATGGCACCGGCGGTGGCCTCGCCGATGGCGAACACCGTGATGAACTCCCCGACGAGCGGGGCGAAGACGACGCGTGCGAGGTTCACGAGGAACACCATCGCACAGAGGGTACCGAAGAGGGGACGTCTGCTCACGCTCCGGATTGACCCGAGAGGACGACAAGCGTTGCGACTCGTCGGTGTGCGTGCGATGCGATTGCGTGACAGCCGTGGTGGAGCGCGCACCGACGACTCGCCCCCACCGGACGACGGTTGCGGGAGACGCCGGTGCGGACGACCCCGTCGGCTCGGTGTCAGACGCGGGGTGGGGTCTTTTTCCCCTGCCGTCTCGAACGGCCGCGTATGAAATCGACGCGGAAGGGGCTTCGCGAGGGTCAGTTGCACAAGGACAACTACGAACGCCTCGTCTGCAGCGACTGTGAGAAGACGCTGAAGAAGAAGAACGACCCCGACGAGGTGTTCTCCGTCCGGACCTGTCCCGAGTGCGGGCGACAGTGGAAGGAACTGCGGTAGCGCGGGCGAGACCGGGTCACTCGAAGACTGCGTCGAACGCCCGTGCCCCGAGCGGGTCGAACGTCCCCGCGGCGACGTTCTCGGCGACGTGTGCCCGCGTCGACGTCCCGACGAGCGACGCGGTCACGCCCGGGGCCGACCGGGCGAAGTTGAGCGCGCGCTGGGCGGCCGTGTCGCCCGTGAGTTCGGCGTCGACGTCGGCGGGGAGCGACCGGGCGAGGTCACCCTGCCCGATGCTCGCCGAGGTGAAGACGTGCAGGCCCCGTTCGTGAGCGTACTCCAGCGCGCTCTGTGTGCCGTCGGGGCCGTGGGCCCGGCGGGTGAACGCGTCGGCCATCCGCACGTTGAACGGCAACTGGACGGCTGTGAGTCCCGACTCGTCGGCACCGACGCGCTCGGCGGCCGCCTCGGCGCGGGCGACAACTTCGGCGAGCGAGAGGTACTGGTCGTGGTCGGCCGGCACCCGAAACGCGTTCCAGGTGGCGACACCGTACGCCCCGACGTCGCCGTCGGCGCGCCGGCGTTCGAGTCGCTCGAAGGCGCGTTCGAGGAGGTCGTACACCGCCCCGCGCGAGCGGGTGTGGAGTTGCGTCTCGGGGTTGTGGACGTAGTACAGGTCGACTCGGTCGAGGTCGAGGTTCGCCAGCGAGCGGTCGAGCATCGCGTCGACGAACGCGGGGGCGAGCGCGTGGCTGCCGCGTGCCAGGTCGTCGGGCGAGAGGAGGCCCGTGTCGAGGAACTCCCGTCTGACGTACTGCGAGGGGTTCTCTGGGGGGGCCCCGTCGAAGGGGGCGAACCCGCCCTTCGTCGCGACGACCACCTCGTCGCGCTCGACCTCCGCGGCCGACAGCGCCCGGCCGACGACGCGCTCGGAGCGCTGACAGCGGTAGTTGACCGCGGTGTCGACGAGGTTGACGCCGCTCTCGAACGCCGTCACGAGCGCGTCGTGGTACCGTTCGTCGACGGCATCCGTGGCGTCGCCGAGGTACGTGCCGATGCCGACGGAGGAGACGACGCCGGGGGGAAACCGCCGGAAGTAGGTGCGACCGAAGCTGTCGCCGAAGCGGTTCCGGTACCGCCAGGTTCCCTCACGCGTGGCCATGTCCGAGCGAACGCGACGGTGATGGATAGGGGTTCGTGTTCTGGATGGCCGGAGACAGGGGACGTGCTCGGTGACGTCTCGGAGACACGGGCAACCGACACCGAGGATGCCTGCATGAACCGCGCAGATGCCGCACGGTCTCCCTCGCGCGCGAACCGTGGAGAAACGGCGTGACGTCACGTGCCACCGCATCGGTGCGGCCGGCGCGCGGGAGTGAGCGACCGAACGGGAGCGAACAGCGCACGAGGGGTCCGCGAGCACCTCCGTGTGCGAGCGACCGGCTGGGGAGGTCCGAGACGGACACCGCGCCCGTGCACTGCGCGGTCACGGTCCGGCTCGCACGACGAACAGTCGCGGGACACGGTCGCGTCGCCCGAACGGACCGACTCCGACAGCCGTTTCAGACAGTTCACGTCTCGCCGGACATCGACTCGAACAGCCGTTCGACGAGCGCCTCGCGCTCGATGCGTACCCCCCCATCGGTGTCGACGACGCCGTCACTGTGGGTGATCTGTGCGCCGCCCATCCGCGCGTGGCCGCCCGCCGACGACCCGGGGACGTCCGCCAGCGCCGTCTCCAGCGTCCGACCCATGTGGACCCGGTCGTCGCGCGACCGACCCGAGAGGTAGATGTTACCCTTCTTCTCGCCGACGACGACGGCGGCGGTCACGCCCTCCATCTTGATGAGTTCGTCCGCGGCCTGCGGAATCGCGTCGAGGTTCGACAGCGCGCCGACGTCGCTGACGAGGAACGGCCCCTGAACCTGCCGCCCGGCGATGGCGCGCGCTTTCGCCTCGAGTACCTCCTTCGACACCTCGGGGTTGGCGATGCGGTTCAGGAGGTCCTCGTCGATACCGGGGTACAGATACCCCGCCGCCGAGAAGTCCGGAGCCGAGCAGCCGGCGGTGAGACGGCTGGTGTCGGTGAGGATGCCGTAGAGGAGACCCGTCGAGATCGTCGACGGCAGGGTGTACTCGGCCGCGATCTCGGAGGCGTGCATGTCCGGCGGGACGGGCGTCGCGCCGACGTCGCGGAAGTACTCGGAGACGATGCTCGAACACGCGCCGTAGCCGGTCCGGACGTCGGTGAACGCCTCGCCCGTCCCGTCGCCGGGGTGGTGGTCGACGACGGCGAACGGGAGGATGCCCTCCGCGCCGGCGAACCCGCGCGGTTCGTTGTGGTCGACGAGGACCACCGACTCCGCCGTGAGGTCGGAGACGTGGTCGATAGCCTCCATGTCGAGGTCGAGCACCGTCCGGAACGCGCGGTTCTCCTGGTGACGGATCTGCCCGGTGTACTGGAGCGTCGCCGCGGTGCCGACCTGCCGGGCGAGGCACGCGACGCCGATGGCCGCGGCCATCGCGTCGGGGTCGGGGTTCGGATGCATCAGCACGACGACTTCGTCGCGGCTGGCGAGCGTCTCCAGGAAGCGCATCCCCATCGGGCGCTTGAACCGCAGGAGGGCGTACGCCCCGCCGACGAGTGCGACGACGGCGAACACGACGGCGACTGCGAGTTCGGGGTACGTCCGCACGAACGACTCGGCCCCGTCGAGAACCGACCCGGTGTCCTGGAGGAGAACGGGAGGCTCGATTCTCGCGGACATATCCACCCTGTCTGTGCCACGGGTCATGAAGATTCCCACATTGTGTCCAACGAGCGGGGACAGGAACGGGTCACCCGTCGCCCCGATACGCGTCGACCGCGGCACAGTACCCCGCCCGAAACGTCGGATACGCGAACTCGTACCCGAGCGCCCGGAGCCGACCGTTCGAGCAGCGCTTGCTGGTCAGGATTCGCCGACGGGCGGCCTCCGAGAGGTCGCCGGCAGCGAGACGCTCCGCTTTCGTCCGTTTCTCCGGTCTGTCGACGCCGCACGCGTCGGCCAGCCAGTCGGCGAACTCCCACTTCGAGACGGGTTCGTCGTCGACGACCAGGAGGACGTCGTCGACGCCTTCCTCGAGCGCGAACCGCACGGCTCCGGCGGCGTCGTCGCGGTGGACCATGTTCAGATACCCCTCGGTGACCGGTCCGTCGAGGTAGCGTTCGAGCCGGTACCGGTCGGGGCCGTAGAGGCCGGCGAACCGAGCGACCGTCGAGTCGACGGGCGCCGACAGCGCGACGTCCTCCGCCTCGGCGAGGACGCGCGTCTTGTCGGTGGTCGGGTCGAGCGGCGTGTCCTCGTCGACCCAGTCGCCGTCGTGGTCGCCGTAGACGCCCGTCGAGGAGGTGTAGACGAGCCGTCCCGGAGGCGACTCACGAGTCGCGAACTCGTCGACGGCGTTCCGGAGGCCGTCGACGAACACCCGGCGCGCGGCGGCGGCGCCGCGGCCGCCCGAACTGGCCGCGAAGACCAGCCAGTCCGCGTCCGGTACGTCGGCGAGCGTCTCGGGGACGGTGACGTCTGCACGGACGGGGTCGAGACCGGCGTCGGCGACGGCGTCGAGCCCCGAGTCGGAGCGACGGACGCCGACGACGTCGTGTCCGTCCTCGCGCAGTTGCCGGCCGAGTTCCAGTCCGACGTAGCCACAGCCGAGGACGACCACCCGCATCGTCAGCGGTCGTTCCGAACGGCGATGACGCGGTGGATGGCCGCGAGTTCGGCGAGCGTCGTCTGTCGACGCCCCTCGAGCGACTGCTGGACCTCTTGGCCCGAGATGTCGAGGCCGGTCTCCGCGGCGAGCGTGTCGACGTCGAGGACGCCCGTCGTCATCCCCATGAGGAGGCGGTCCTGGAGTTCGAGCGTCATCGTCTCGGCGTCGAGGTCCGCGTCGACGGCGAGGACGGCCATCGCCTCCTCGACGGTGAAGTCGACCGTCTCGCCCGCGGCGAACGCGTCAAGGCGCTCCGCGTCGACGCCGGAGTCGGCGGCGACCGTCTCGGAGCCGTGGTCGTCGATGACGTCGACGAGCGCTCGCTCGTACGCGGCACGGAGTTCCGACGCCTCGTGTGACGCCGGGTCGTCGACAACGTCGTAGAACATACCGGTGTGTGGAGTTGGGGGGATGAAAACGGTTGTCACTTTGACGTACCGAACCCCCCCGCCCTGGGTCGTCGGTCCGTGGCGCGACGCCGCTCCCAGGGGTACGGTGTCCCCCACCCGGGCGAGTCTTCGACGGCCTGTCCGTCCGTGTCGCCGACACCCGTCTTCCCGGGCGGGACGGCGACCAGGACGACAGTGCGGACCGAGATGTCGACCCGCGAAGCACAGCCGAGTTCCTCGTCGGCACCGTCCTCGTCGAGGTCAAGAGCCGCACAGCCCCCGTCGCGGACGTACGTCACCGTCTCCCCGGGACCGCCCCGCTGGGTCCGGACGACGAATCGCGGGTAGTATCCGCGGACGTGGACGTCCCAGACGTTCACGGTGGCGTACCAGTTGGTCGGCGTGGGGAGCAGCGGGAGACCCGCCGGGAGGACGACCGCCTTCCCCTCCGTGCGCGCCGCGAGACGGTCCGTGCCGTTCGCGACGGCCGTCCCGAGCGCCTCGGTGGCCGCCGTCTTCGAGATCCGACGGACGGCGCTGGCCGTCCCGTCGACGTGGTCGCGGTGGACGCGCACGTCGTCGCTGTCGCGCGCCGCAGCCACGGCGACCCGGAGGTGGACCCTGACCCGCTCGGCCTCCCGCCCGGAGAGGCCGGCCTCGGCGACGACTCGCGGGACGAACGACCCGTTCGTGACGGCGAGCGCCTTCGCCGAGGTCCGGTTCCACGTCGCGAAGGCGTCGTCGACGGCTCGCCGCTGCTCGGCCCGCGAGAGGGTCGTCTCGCGGTCGAGGACGGCCCGGGTTCGGTCGCCGACGTACGTGATCGACTCGGCCACCTCGTTCCGGAGCGTGTCGGGTCGGTTCGTCGTCGCGAACGCGTCGGTGCGCTCGGCCGCGCGGAGCGTCACGGCCGCGGTGTGGAGCCGGACCGTCTCCCGACTCCCGCCGAAGACCCCGTCGACCGCGTCGCCGTACGGGACCGTGAACACGTTGACGTTCCGCGTCCGCAGCGGGTGTTCGGTCCCGTGACGCGCCGTCCACGGCGCGTCGGCACGGTCGACGCCCTGCACGTCGAGGTAGGGCGGGCCGCCCTGCGGGACGAAGACGTCCTCGCCACCGAGTGGACCGCCGACGGGCCGGGGGTCCGGCGGGGGGCTAGTCCGGGTGGACACGACTTCGGCCGCCCAGCCGTCCAGGTCGACGTGTCGTTGCCGCAGGACAGCGGCGAGGCGGTCGTTCGCCCGCACCGTCGCGTTCGAGCGGTCCGAGAGGCGCGCGTCGACCCGTGTCAGGTACGCGACTCGGGCGGCGACGCGCGCACGGTCCGCGACGCCGTCGTACCGTGGCGGCGCGTCGACGAGTGTGTCCCGGCGGGCGTCGAGTCGTTCCGTGAGGTTCGCGGACGGGTTCGCCCGCGCCGTGGCGGCGTCTCCCATCCGGACCGACGTCGAGGTGTTCCGGACGATCTGGTGGAGGTCGAGGAGGTCGGCCACGACCCACTCGCGAAGGGCTGCCGGTCGCTCACCCGTGACGGTCTCGGTGCGGTTGAGCGCCTCCGGCCCGTCGAGCACCCGCTGGGCGACGACGTTCTCGACGCCGCCGCGCGCCGCGAGAAACGCGTCCGCCTCCGCGGGGACGCCGGCGAGGTTGGGGCCGTCGAGCGCGCCGCCGGCCTCGAACGCGGGGACGACCGGGTTGGTCGGGACGCCGTCGAGCGTCCGGAGCGTTCCGTCGACGGTGACGCCGACGGCGTGCTGCTCGGTCGCCGTCGCGGTGGTCTCGACGGTCGTGTTCCCTCGCCGCCAGGTCCGTCGGAAGTGATGGCGGACCGTGACGTGCCGGGTCGCGGCCCGGAACCGGGTCGCGTTGGGCGTCCGTGACGGGAATGACGCCGACCCCGGTTCGACCGTCGCGCTGGACGACACCGATTCGTTGACCAGAGTGGCCCGGGGCCCCGGTGGTCGTGGGTGTGGCCACGGCTCCGCGTCGACGAGCGTCGTCTCCGTGCGGAGCGTGAGGTTCACCCCGTAGGCGCGTTCGAGCACCTCGTCGAGCGACGGTCCCCCGTCCCCGGACTGGAGCGCGACGTACGCGCGGTCGGCCGTGTCGTCGACCCGAACGACCGTCTCGCGGTCGGGCGTCGGTGCGTCGGCGCGGGCGAGCTGTGGCACATCCCGCCGGACGTCGTCGGGGTCGGGGGTCGGGGGCGGGGCGACGCTCGTCACCAGGGTCGTCCCGGGGGTACTCATCCCGGCGCGGGCGTCGGCCAGCAGCAGTCGCTCGAGCGCCCGCCGCTGTGCCGTGCGCCCGGTGGGGTCGGCGCGTCCGTACGCCGCTTGCTGGAGCTGGAGGACGGCTCCGTTGGTTGCGATACCGACGTGGCGAGTCCCGACCACGTTACTGATGGGGGCCCCGGCCCACTGTCCGTAGCCGCGCGCCCAGGCGACGGGGTAGAGCCGAGCGGTCAGCCGTCGTCCGAGACCCGGTCCCTCGAGCGGTCCGCGCGTCAGCGACTCCTCGAACCGGACAGTCCGGTCGTGGAGCGCGAGGACGGGCGTCGCGACGGTGATCGTCGCGTTCGTCGTCTCGCGGGCGACGACCGCTCCGCCTCGCCGAGCCACCACCGACACGTCGCGGACGCTGACCTCGACAGCGGTGCCGTTCTCGACGCTGCGAACGCTGACACGTTCGAGTTCCCGAGAGAAGTCGCCGGGCGTGGAGGTCGGTGGCAGCGACGCGGCGGCCGTGACGTCCCCGTGAGTGTACGCGGCGCGCTCGAAACCCGCGCGCGCCGCGACGTAGATTCTGACCCGGAGACTGTCGCGGAACGGCCGGGAGTCGTTCAGCACGTCCCCCCAGGCGCTGTCAGCCGGCTCGACGACGGGCGTGCGGGCGGCGTCGCGAGCGGAACGTGAGACGGCGACCCGGAGCGCCGTCTCGGAGGCGGCCGTCGCCCGGTCCATCGCTACCTCGACGTCCCTGTCGACTCTCACGCCCTCTGTCGCGAGCGTCGTGGCGTACGTCGTACTCCCGAGGAGGAGCAACACGCCGATGAGCGCGAACGGGACCCGCCCGCGGCTGTCGTCGGCGAACCGCATCAGGACCACGTCCTGACGACGACGGTGACGCGGCCGACACGAACCGACTCGGCTGCCGCTCGCGGCGTCTCGAACCGTCGTTCGAGCGCCTCCTCGGTGTGCCCCGAGACGGCGACTGCGAGGTCGTTCGTCGCCGGCTCGACCTCCGCATCGAGAGCCGTCTCCGACCCGTACGCCGACCGCATCGACGCGAACCGTTCCCGGGTGACGACGGCGTCGGCGCCGCCGCCCTGGAGAGCGACCCGCGTCTCACGAGGGGGGAACAGGCCAGCGACGGTCCGCCGCGCGACGACGTCCGCGACGTGTCCGTATCCACCTGTCGAGGCGGCGAGCGCCGCGTCGCGGGCAGGGGGTACGCCGCTGTCGACGGTCAGCGTCGCCGCGTGGACTGTCGCGCTGGGCGGTGGTGCCGGGCCGACGCGGACGACGCCGTCGAGGCCGCTCCCCGGAACCGGTCGCCACGTCGCGGTCACCTGTGCTCGTCCGCCGAGGGCCGGCGCGACGGAGGCGCGGACCGCCTCGACGAACCGGCCGGCGTACGGCGAGGGTCGGGCCCCGTCGACCGAGACGTTCGCGACGGCGGCCGTCGCGAGCAGTTCGACCAGCGTCCCGTGGCGGACCCGCTCGACGGGGTCGCCCGTCCGGTCGTCGACGCCGAGGTCGTACCGGACTGTCGCCGTCGTCGTCGCGAGCATCTCGGCCGTAGTCTCGTCTCGGTCGGGAGTCGCCGTCACGTCGACCGCTCCGCCGGTGGCGGTCACGACCGAGTAGGCCGCGGCGCTCACCAGGAGGAGGAACACCGACACGTCGACGACCGTACTGATGCCTCGCTGGCGGCGACTCATCGCCACACCACCACCCCGAGCCGACCGTGACGGATGCGCCCCGGCCCGAGACGGACGCTCACCGGGCGGGACGCACGGTCCCCGTGTACGGCGGCCGTCGGTCCGACCCCCCACCGTCGTCCGCCCGCCGTGAGCGAGACGTTGAGACGGGCACCGAGCGGCCGGGCGTCGAGCGCCCGGTCCAGTCGGGCGGGACGGACGACGCCGCGGACGGTGACCTCGTCGTGGACGGCAGCGAGCGCCGGGCCGGCGGCGTCGCGGTCGGTCGGGGGAGCCGCGTCGGCGACGACGAGGGCGTACGTCGACAGTCCGACGCCGACGGCGAACAGCGCGGTGAGCGCCGCGAGCGGTTCGACCTGGGCCCTGCGTTCGGACACGCTCAGCGCCCTCCCGGTCTCGCGTCCAGCGTCCCGACGAGCGTGACGTCGACGTCGCCCCACGAGCAGTGGCGGGCGACCAGATAGTCGCCCGCGGGGCGCCACGCCGAGTCACCGGCGCGAGCGGCGCTCGCCGCCCGCTTGAACGCTGTCGCGGCGGCGAAGACCGTTCTCGGGGGTGCGCCCCGGAGAACGCGGGCGAGTCGAGCGTCGTCCCCCACGGGCACGACGCGATAGCCGAGCGTCGCGTGCGTCGTTCCGGCGTCGTTCCGGAGGCCGATGCGCTGTGAGTCGACGTCGACCGCGCGTGCGTCGAGTGCGCGGACGGCTGTCGTGTCGTACTCCGCCGCGGCGACGGCGTCGACCGTCTCGGCGGCGCCAGCGGCGTCCGGTGGGGGCGTCGTCGGGAGCGACGTGACGACGCCGAAGACGACGAGCGCCGCCGCCGAGACGCCGAGCCACGCGTACCACGCGTCGACGGGTGTGTCGAACATGAGCGCTCTGGCCGCGCTCTCGTACAAAAAAGCTCAGACGAGGAGACCGGCGGCGACGACGCCGACGAGGAAGCTGATTCCCGCCAAGAGGAGCGCGAGACCGACCCGGTAGCCGAGGCGTGTCGGGTCGAGCCCCGATTCGAGCCCGGTCGCGAGCACGGTCAGCGTCGCCGCCATGACGAGGACGTACCCTCCGAGGACTGTTCCGAGTCCGGCGACGGAGAACGCGGGTCCGAGGCTCGCACCCGTCTCGACGCTCGCGATACGCGCAGCGAGGGCGACGGTCGCACCGCCCACGAGCGGACCGAACACGGCCGCGGTGTTGGCGAGCGTCCCGCTCACCGCCGCGAGCTCCCGTCGACCGGCCCGTTCGGCTCGTTCGAGGTCCCGGAGCTGGGTAGCCATCCCCACGATGGTCCCGCTGGCTGGCTGACCCTCGACTGCGGCCACGGCGAGTAGCGACGCAGCCGCGCGGGTACGCGGACTCGGCAGGTCGGCGAGCGCGCCGAACTCACCCAGGAACGCCTCCCGGAGCGTGACGCCGAGGCGCCGCTGGACGCCCGCCGCCGCCGCGAACGCCGCTCCGGTCTCGGTCGACAGGTCCTCGCCGACCGTCTCGACGGCCGCCTCGACGGACACCCCGTCGCCGACGTGTCGACCGACGAGCGCGAGCGCCTCGGGCAGGCCGTCTTCGACCGCGCGGGCGTGTCGCCGGACCGCGACGGCGGGACGGAACCGGACCACGAGCGCCGCGCCGGCACCCGTTCCGACGGCGACCACCGGCGCGGCCCAGGCACCGACGACGGCCGGGGCCGCGACCCAGAAGGCGGCCGCAGTCACGAGGCCGGCGAGCACCGGCCGCCACCACGGCACCTGTGCGTCCGGATGCGTGCGCGGCACCGCCGGCGTCGCGAAGGTGGCCGGTCGACGCACGAGGAGCCACCCCGACGCGCCGAGCAGCACCGCGGGAAGCAAGACGTCGTAGCCGAGCGCGAGTGCCGTGAGCGAGACGGACGCGCCAGCGACGCCCGCCGCCGGGAGGACACCGACGAGCGCCAGCGGGAGCAGAACGCCGAACGCGTACAGGGCCGTCGCGGGCCCGCGGACGTCCGCGGCGAACGACGTCATCCGCTCCTGCGTCGCCTCGACGACAGTCGCCCGCGCACGGTCGAACAGGTCGGCGCGGTCCGACGCGGGCGCGTGGATCCCCGTCGTGACGAGGTCGGCCGCGCGTTCGAGCGCTGGGAACCACGGCCGCCAGGCTGCGGCGAAGGCGTCGAGTCCCGTCGCCGGCGTCCCGACCGACCGACGGACGTGGTCGTCGAGGCTCCGCGCGAGCGGACCGCTCCCGGTCCGCGCGGCGAAGACGACGGCCGGTTCGACCGCCGGGGTGAGCCGAGCGTGGAGGACGATTCGACCGACGAGGTCGCTCGCCGCACACAGCGCGCGCGTCCGCTCGACGGCGGCGAGCGCCGCCGGACCCCGGTGGACGAGGTGGACGACTGTCGTCCCGACGGCCGCGGCGGCGAGGACGGCGGCCTGAACAGGACCACCGAGAGCGACTCCTCCGGCGCCGACGAGCAGGGCGGTGACGAGGCCGGCGGTGTAGCCGGCGCGGAGGACCACGTCGGACTGGAACGGGACGCCGAGGAACGCCAGCTGGCGGTCGAGTACCTCGTCGGTCGCGACGGCCTGCGGCCACAGGCGGGCCAGTCCGGTGAGGACCCGCGTGAGCGTCGACGCCATCTCAGTACTCCCGCTCGCCAGGGGCCGTGAGCCCCGTCTCGGCGTGTCGCCCGACGACCTCGGTCCGTTCGGCGACCCGGGCCCGAACGTCGGCGTACGACTCGTCCGGCGCGGCGAGCGTCGAGAGGAGGGCGCTCTCGCCACGGGCGACGACGCCAGTCGAGCGGAGTCGGTCGTCGCCGGCCGGGAACTCGAACAGCGAGACGGCGTGGACGCCCTCGCTCGTCGTCCGCACCTCCTCGACGCGCGTCACCCGACGGCCCGACTCGGCGGTGAGCGTCACCACCAGGTCGGTCGCGCCGAAGGCGCGCTCCGGGACCGAGAGGTCCGTCACCATCCGCGCCTTGACCCCGTCGCCGCCGACGCCGTGGACCGTTCCGAGGACCGCGCCGTCGGCCGCACCCACGCGCATCGCCTCGTAGAGCACCTGTGCCTCCTCGCCGCGGACCTCCCCGACCGCGAGCGCGCCGTCGCCGAGGCGGAGGGCCGCCCGGAGCGCCTCGTCGGGTGAGAGCGCGGCACCGTCGTCGAGGCCGGTGTGGATGCCCTGGACGTCGCGGCCGTGGTCGCGGAGGGCAGCGACCGGGAGTTCCGGTGTGTCCTCGACGACGACCGTTCGAGTCGTCTCGGGGAGTTCCCACAGCAGCGCCCCGAGCGTGGTCGTCTTGCCCGCGCCGCGGGGACCGGCGACGAGCGTCGCGGCCCCGCGCTCGACGGCGACGGAGAGGAGTCCGGCCGCGGCCGCCGGGAGCGTCCCCAGCGAGACGAGGCGACTGAGCGTCCACACGGCCTCGTCGTGGGCCCGGAACGCGAACGCGAGACCGTCGCTGGCGGGCGGGGCGACGCCGGCGAGCCTGATTCGGCGGTCGGTCGCGGCGTCGACTGTCGCGTCGAGCGTCGGCGTCGCCCGGGAGAACGCCCGGCCCGACGCGCGTCGGAACCGCGAGGCGAGCGCCGCCACTCCCTCGGGTGCGAGGCGGACGTTGGTCGCGACCCGGTCACCGTCGACGACGACCCTGACGGGGTTCTCGTCTGCGGGACTCGTGACGAAGACGTCGGTCACCCGCGGGTCCGTGAAGAGGTCGTCCAGCACGCCGTGACCGCGCGTGTGCTTCGTCAGGAGCGAGGCTACCTGTTCGACCGGTTCGTCACCGTCGGCAACCCGCCGGACGGCCCGGTGCGGAGCGCGCGGCCCACCCGAGACGGCACCGGTCGCGAGCAGTCGGCGGGCCGCGGCGAGTGTCGCGAGCGCCGATCCGTCGAAGGAGTGCCACGCCGGGAGCAGGTGGTAGCGCCGCCGGCCGTCGTCGAACGCGTACAGCCTGACGCGCGCGCCGGAGTCGAGTTCCCGGGCGTCGAGGAGCGTCGCCCCGGCAGGCGGGTCGACGCCGACGCGACAGCGAGCGACAGTCGGTCCGACGAACGCCCGGAGGGCCGCGTCGTAGCCGCCCTCCGCACCCTCGCTTGTGCCCCCTCGATCGACCCGTTCGGCACCCAGCGCGAGCCCCGTCTCGGCCGCGAGGCATGCGAGGGGGCCGGCACGTCCGCTCGCCTCGTGTGCGGCACCCAGTGGGTCGGACAGCGCCCGCGCAGCGAGGCGTTCGTCGTAGTGGGCAGCGCGCTCGGCGAACCGGCCGGCGGCGACGAGGAACGCACAGGCCTCGTCGGTGTAGGTGCGCGCGACGCCGTCGGCGCACGTCCGGACGACGTCTGCGTCGCGGTCGGTCAGTGCGCCGACCACCGTCGCGCGACAGTCGGCCGACGATGCCAGGTCCCCCCGACCCGGGCAGTCGCCCGCGTCGATGCGGAGTCGAGTCCCGCGGTCGGCGTGGGTTCCGGCCGGCGTCTCGAAAGAGACGTCGCACGAACACGCCGACGCCGCGTCGGCGTCGGTCCCGAGCAGCGCCCGCGAGCGGTCGACGAGTGTGGTGAGTAGCGTCACGAGGCGGGGTGGTCCCCTTCCGGTATTTGAACGTTCGTGCACCGGGGGACCACCCATCGGCGCGGGACGATCGGTCGCCGACCAGTGTGTGACGGCCCGTCAGCGTCCGCTTCCACCGGCCGTCGTCGGGCGTGCCGTCTCCGTCCGCGCCCCCGCTCCGGTGTCCGCGCGGCCGGCGACGTGGACGCGGACGCCGACGTGCCCGCCGCGGCGGACGAGCGTCAGTCGAAGCGTGTGTCGCCCCGGCGGGAGGGCGAGCGGACGTTCGCCGACGAAGAACCGGACGCCGGCCTCGAGTCGTCTCGGAGGCCCGCCAGCGACGCGGTAGCCGACTGTCGTCGCCCGGGAGTCGTTCGGCAGGCCGCCGACGGAGAGGTAGTCCGCTCGGGCGTCCGCGAACCCACCCGCGGGAAGCGCGACGACGACAGTCCGACTCGCACCTCGCTCACCAGGTGGCACCGGGTCGTCGGCGGCGACGAGGCCGGCGGCGGCGTCCGACAGTCGGGTGGCCGTCGCGTCGAGTCGCGCCGCGGTGCGGTCGACTCGCGCCTCCTCGACGGCCGGCAGCGACGCACCGAGGAGCGCCGTCGCGACGACGACGGTGAGGAGGGTCCGAACCGCCGTCACAGCGCGTCCCGAAGCCGCGAGGCGAGTGCCGACGGCGACGCACGGCCACCGGTCCGGTTGTCGTCGGAGGCGCCCGCGGACGACCGGTCGATGTCGGCGTCGAGCGCGTCGGTCTGGGGGCGCGCGGCCACCGGGCGCCGACCGTCCGGGTCGGTCTCGCGCGTTCGGCCCGCGGGGTATCGCTGTGGGTCTTCCGCCGCCGGTGGGAGTCGCTCGACGGCGAGGCCGCCGTCGGCGTCGAACACGTGGGACTCGACCGCTTCGGCCTTCGCGAGCGCCAGTGCCGCCTGCCGTTCGACGTCCTCGGAGACGCCCTCGACGCCACCGAGGTAGCCACGCACCGCCTGCGTCGTCGCGTCGAGGGAGTCGAGGCGTGTTTCGAGGGAGTCGAGACGCTCCTCGACGGCGGTGAGCCGTCGCTCCACGCTGGCGGCGTCCGCGAGGTTCGCGAGGTCGGTCGTCTCCCCGCCGGTGACCGCCCGCTCGACCGCTTCGAGTCGGGGCCGGAGGTCGTCCGTCATGCCAGCCGGTGGCCGCCTCATCGGATAAAAACGCTCGGAGCGGCGCGGCGCACCGAAAGTACCATAGACTGATAGGTCGTCCGTCGACGTATGCAGTCCGTCCTGATCGGCGTCGGTCAGGCGGGCGGGAAACTCGTCAGCGCCCTCCAGACGTTCGATGCTGACGGGAACCACGGCTCCGTCCGCCACGCGGTCGCGGTCAACACCGCCTCGGCCGACCTCCGCTCGCTCCCCGCAACGGTACAGCCCCTCCTCGTCGGCCAGTCGCGCGTCTCCGGCCACGGCGTCGGCGGCGACAACGAACTCGGCGCACAGGTGATGCGCGAGGCGCGCGAGGAAGTCCTGGAGGCCGTCACCGTCGACTCGGCCACGGAGGCCGTCTTCGTCGTCGCCGGCCTCGGCGGCGGCACTGGGTCCGGCGGCGCGCCCGTCCTCGCACAGGAGTTGAGACGCGTCCACGACGTTCCCGTCTACGCCGTCGGCGTCCTCCCCGGACGCGACGAGGGGGCGCTCTACCAGGTGAACGCGGGGCGCTCGCTGAAGACGCTGGCTCGCGAGGCCGACGCGGTCCTCCTCGTCGACAACGACGCGTTCCGACAGGCCGGCGACAGCCTCGAGTCGGGCTACGAGCGGGTCAACGAGGCCATCGCCCGGCGTCTCGGCCTCCTGCTCGCGGCGGGAGAAGTCGACACCGGGAGCGGGGTCGCCGAGTCGGTCGTCGACGCGTCGGAGTTGATACACACTCTGCGGGAGGGGACGCTCGCGACAGTCGGCTACGCGGACGCGTCGGCCGCACGCGACGCCGCCGAGAACGTGAACGTCGTGACGAGCACGACCCGTCGGGCGCTCCTGACCGGGACGGCCGTCGAAGCCGACACCGCCGACGCGGCGCTCGTCGTCGTGGCGGGTCGGTCGGCGGCCATCCCGCGGAGAGGTGTCGAGCGGGCCCGCCGCTGGGTCGAAGAGGAGACCGGGTGCATGCAGGTCCGCGGCGGCGACTTCCCCGTCGACTCGGGGCGCATCGCGTCGCTCGTGCTCCTCAGCGGCATCGAGCGGACGGCACGGGTGGAGTCGTTCTTCGAACGCGCGCGTGAGGCGGCGAGCGGAAGTAGTTCCGACGACGCGGCGACGAGCGGGTCGGCGTCGGAGGATGTAGCGTCCGAACAGTGGGCCGTCGACGAACTCGACGACCTCACCTGACCTGACCCTGCCGGCGGCGAGCGCGAACGCGAGGAAGAGCGGTGTCGCTACTGGCGGACGAGGCTCGCGCCGTCGAAGTCGGTCCGCGTGTAGTCGAGTTCCATCAGGTCGAGGATGGTGGGGGCGATGTCGAACAGGTCCGCGTCCTCGATGGCGACGTCGGGGTCGTCGATGATGAGCGTCGCGTTGTCGAACGAGTGCATCCCGTTGCGCGGGCCCTGGGTGAACACGCCCTCCTTGTCCTTGAAGCCGGACTTGAGGTCGAAGCCGTGGTTCGGCACGACGACGAGGTCCGGCGCGATGGCGTCGTGGTCGCCGCGGAACGCCTCTTCCTTCTCGACGACCTGTGCGGCGACCTTCTTCCCGTTCGGCCCTTCCCACGCCTCGAGTTCGGCCTCGAGTTCGTCACGGACGGCCTCGTACTCGTCCTGCGGGACGGAGCCACGGGGCTCTCTCCCCTCGAGGTTGACGTAGAACCGGCCGGGGATGAGCGAGTACGCGCGCGTGTCGTCGGAGATGTCGCCCAGTTCGTCGTGGTCGTCGTCGTCGTACGAGAGCCAGCCGTTCTCCTGGAGCCAGGCGTTGCAGTTGACCTCGTAGTCGAGCGAGGTGAAGCCGTGGTCGGAGGCGACGACGAGCGTCACGTCGTCGGGGAGCATCGAGCGAATCTTCCCGACGTACTCGTCGACCTTGCGGTAGAACTCCAGGAAGAGGTCGCGGTTCTCCTCTTTCAGGCCCTCGGTGTCGCCGGACGCGCCGGGCGCGAGGCGCTCGTAGTCCTTGAACAGGAAGTGATTGACCCGGTCGGTCGTCATGAAGACGCCGAAGAAGAGGTCCCAGTCGTCCTCCTGCAGGTAGTGACTGAACGCCTCGAACCGCCTGTCGATGGTGCTGTGGGCGTCGTCCATGAACTCGCTCTTGTCCTCCTGGTGGCCGAGTTTGGCGTTGACGTCGATGGCGTAGTCGATGGACTGGAGGTAGTTCGCCAGTTCGTCGGGGTACGCCGCCTTGTCGACCGACGGCGAGAGGAAGCCCGACACCATCCGCTGGACGTTCCGCTGCGGCGGGAAGGTGACCGGGACGTTCAGCACGGTGGCGTCGCGGCCGTCCTGGCTGACGCGGTCCCACAAGCGGGTCGCCTGGACGTCACGCCCCATCGGGACGTACGTGTCGTACGAGCCGACCTCTCTGTCTTGGAAGCCGTAGACACCGGTCTCGCCCGGGTTCACGCCGGTGGTGAGCGCGGGCCAGCAGGCGCTGGACTCGGGGGGGACGATGCTGTCGATGGGGCCGGCGCTCCCCTCTTCGATGAGCGAGGCGACGTTGGGGAACTCGTCGGGGTGCTCCGAGAGGAGCGTGAAGGGTACCCCGTCGATTCCGATGAAGGCGACGCGCGGGTGGTCCGTTCCGCGCAGTCGGTCGAACAATCCCATACCGGTCCATTCCGAGGGGGGCCCCAAGAAGCTTCTTTTCCAGTGACGTTCTTGCGGCGGCCCCGGAGAGTAGCTGGAGAGTGGTTTTCTGAACGGGCGCGCTGCGACCCGCCCCACCCGGACGACAGGACAGACGGACTCGAACGACACGAGGGCCGCGCGAGGCACGGGCGCGGTGACCTGCGGTCTATCCCCTAGCCGGGTCCCTCGCTCCCGCGCGCCGACCGCTGCGGTGTCACACCGGGTGTTGGCGTGTGACGCGGGGCGATGGCGTGTGACTCACGCGGTCAGTCCGCGTGACTCACGCGCGAGGGGCGAGTGAGCGAGCAACGCGAGCGAACGAGTCGGCCGGGGAGGGTGTGGTCTACATCGCGCCCGCGTCCCGCGTGGTCACAGTGCGTGCCGTGTTCTGCAGTACACTCCGCGAACGGCGAAGGAGCAAAGTCCGACCCGTCAGTAGAACAGGTGTGAAAGAGTACCAGCAGAAACAGCTGTTGGAACGCGTCAACCGGGAGGGCGCGACGGTCGGCGCGGACATCCCCGACCGCATCACCGTCCAGGGAGAGGAGGTGAACCTCCGGGAGTTCGTCTTCGAGATCAAGCGTCGCGACACCATCCCGCCCGGCGAGCGCGACCGGGTCGAGCAGGCGAAGAGGAACCTCCGGCGCGAGCGCCTCCAGCGCGTCCAGCAGATAGAGCGGAACGAGGTGACGTACGAGGAGGGGCGGGACCTCGTCGAGAGCGTCATCGGCATCGACCGGGCGCTGAACGCGCTCGAACAGCTCCGGCCGGCGGACCTCGAACGCGAGGCGAAGGCCCAGCACGCCGCCGACCAGAAACGGTGGATGAAGTTCCTCAAGCAGGCGCTCGGTCGCGAGGACGCCAACAGGCCGAGTCGACGATGAGCCGGAACGACGAAGTCGCGAGCCGCTTCGAGGAGTTCGCCGACCTCCTGGAGGCACAGGACGTCTCCTACAAGCCCAACACGTACCGCCGGGCGGCCGAGAGCATCCGCGAGTACCCCCGGCCTATCGAGGACGTCGCCGCGGAGGGCGAGGACGCGCTGGAAGAGATAGACGGCGTCGGCGACGCCATCTCCGCGAAGATCGTCGAGTACTTCGAGGCCGGAGAGATCGAGGAACTCGAGGAGGCGCGTGCGGACCTCCCGGTCGACATGGCCGGCCTGACGCGCGTCGAAGGGATCGGGCCGAAGACCGTCGGGAGGCTGTACGACGCGCTGGGCGTCGAGACGCTCGACGACCTCGAAGCCGCGGCACGAGAGGGGCGGATACGCGAGGTGAAGGGGTTCGGGAAGAAGACCGAGGAGAACATCCTCGAGAACATCCCGTTCGCCCGGGAGTCCCGCGAGCGGTCGCTGCTCGGCGACGCCCGCCCGGTCGCCGACGACCTGCTCGCGTCCCTCCGCGGGCGGGACGCCGTCGTCGAGGCGGAGGTCGCAGGCTCCATCCGGCGGTGGCGCGAGACGGTCGGCGACATCGACGTGCTGGTCGCCTCGGACGCCCCCGAAGCGGTCGTCGCGGCCTTCACCGACTGGGACCAGGTGTCGAGCGTCATCGAGTCGGGGACGAAGAAGGCAGCCGTGCGCGCAGACGACGAACGGGTCGACCTCCGGGTCGTCGTCCCCGACGAGTTCGGGGCGGCGCTGCAGTACTTCACTGGGAGCAAGGCACACAACGTCACGCTCCGCAACCGGGCCATCGCCCGGGACCTGAAAATGAACGAGTACGGCGTCTTCGACGTCTCCGACGTCGACGACCCCGACGCGGGCCAGCGCGTCGGCGAGCGAGTCGCCGGACGCACCGAGGAGGAGATGTACGAGGTGCTGGACCTGGCGTGGATGCCGCCCGAACTCCGCGAGGACACCGGTGAGGTCGCCGCGGCGGCGACGGATGAACTCCCGGCCCTCGTGACGACCAGCGAGGTCAGGGGTGACCTCCACACCCACACGGACTGGTCCGACGGACGCGCGACACTCGAAGAGATGCTCGCAGGGGCCGCCGAACGCGGCTACGACTACCACGCCGTCACGGACCACGCGACGGGAGCGGGGATGGTCGGCGGCGTCGGCCTCTCCGACGAGGAGCTCGAAGAGCAGGCCGCCGTCGTCGCCGAGGCGGCCGACGACGCCGACGTCGCGGTGTTCCACGGCGTCGAGGCGAACGTCGACGCCGACGGCGGCCTCTCGGTCGGGGACGACCTCCTCGACGACCTGGACATCGTGGTCGCCTCGCCACACGCCGCACTGGACCAGGGCCGCGAGGAGGCGACCGAGCGACTAGTCCGAGCGGTCGAACACCCCGCCGTGGACGTGCTCGGCCACCCCACCGGACGGCTGTTGAACCGCCGGAAAGGACTGGAACTGGACGACGAACGCATCGCGACCGCGGCGGCCGACGCCGGGACGGCACTGGAGGTGAACGCCAACCCGCACCGACTCGACCTCTCCGGTGCGGGCGTCCGGGCGGCAGTCGAGGCCGGCGCGCCCGTCGTGGTGAACACCGACGCACACTCCGTGAGCGAGTTCGACTACGTCCGCTACGGCGTCCACACGGCACGGCGCGGGTGGGCCGAGGCGAGCGACGTCGTCAACACCTGGTCCGTCGAGGAGGTCCGGGCCTTCCTCGACGACTGAGACGATGCAGGACCGGACGAAGGGAGACGGGACGGGTCGAGACGGGACGAAGCGAGACAGGCCGGACCGAAGTGAGGCGGGGTCAGCGTCCCGACGACTCCTCCTCGACGTGATGCTCGGCAAACTGGCGCGGTACCTCCGGATGTGCGGCTACGACGCGGCGTACGCGCTCGACCACGGTGTCGAGGCCGACGAGGCCCTCTTGGCGCTCGCTCGCGACGAGGGCCGTCGGCTCGTGACCCGGGACCGACAGCTGGCCGAACGGGCACCCGGCGGGGTCCGAATCGACGTCCGGGCGGTCGACGACCAGCTCCGCGAACTCCGCGCGGCGGGCTTCGAGCTCTCGCTCGCGGACGACCCGGCGCGGTGTGGCCGGTGCAACGGTCCCGTCGACCCGGTGGAAGCCGGCGAACCGGTCCCCGACTACGCGCCGGACCCGGCCGACACGCCGTGTCACCGGTGTCGGGACTGCGGACAGGTGTTCTGGAAGGGGAGTCACTGGGACGACGTCCGGGAGACACTCGCCGGGCTGTGAGCGCGACGGGCAACACTCACCGACGTTTCAGTTCGACCCGCGTGGCGTGGAAGGGGACCGTGTCGACGTTCTCGACGGCGTGCGGTCCCTCGGGCTCGAGCCACTCGACCCGTGGCGGGGACTGCGTGGCGGACTCGTCGTCGGGTCGCTCCGGCGACTCGGAGACGACGTCGCCGTCCCCGTCGTAGTACCGCACGCGAGCGGCCCTGCCGACGAGCATCACGCTGGGCCAGCGGTGGGTGTGGACCGGTTCCGTCTCGCCGGGAGGAACCACCACTTCGACGACGCGCACGCGGTCGTTCTCGAAGCAGACGCGGTGTGAGTCCGGGGCCGCCGCCAGCGCGTCGAGCGAGTCCGGCCAGGGCCACTCGTCGTCCGCAGCGTCGGTGGGTGCGGGCACGGCTCGACGAACAGACCGCAGCGGGACATGTCTTGTGACGGCGGCGCTCGGGAGTCGGGAGCGGCGAATCGGGGCGTGCCCGGGGGGTCGTCGGGAGAAGGAGCCGAGTCGTCAGCGCGGCGTCCACTCGTCGCAGGCGTCCATGTCGTCCATCAGGTCGTCGTGGAGGCCACAGTACGGCTGGATTCCCTGACCGGTGCGGACGTAGTCGAAGTGCTGACAGCTCCCGCAGTACTGGTCGCCGACCTGTCGGGGCATCGGCTCGTCACCAGGGTTGGGGACGAACTCGGTGCCGTCGTCGCCGCTCCCGTCGAGCGGCGAGCGGATGTCGGACGTGGTCGCTCCGCCGTCGGAGGCGGGGGATGAGGACGTCGAAGCCGACTGCGGCGAAGACGAAGACGAGGACGAGGACGACTTCGGTGAGAACATCGCCGAACTCCACGACGCCCCGTCACCAGTGCCGTCGGATCCGGTCTGCGTCTCGACGCCACCGTCGGGTTGCGAGCCGAAGAGGCCGACGCTCCCCGCGCCGGGCTGTGGCACCTCGACGACTTTCGTCTCGCCCTGGCGGGTGACTTCCATCTTCACTGTGCCGCCGGGTGCGTTCCGCGTCTTGAAGTTGGCGATGCCGACGAAGAGCCACCAGAACGTCGTGATGGCGCCGAAGAAGTAGACGCCGACGGTGGGGAGGGTGAGGTCCATCAGCCCGGCCCCGCAGTTCGACCCGGACCACTGGCAGGGGTAGGCGTGCCAGAACATGCCGACGCCGAGGACGGCGATGGTGGCGCCGACGAGCGCGGCCATCCGCGTGCGTCTGGCTGAGGGGAGGACGGTCAACACGCCGAGGAACACCGCCGGGACCCCGATACCGCCGAGGACGCCGCCGACGTGACGGCTGTTCGTGATGCCTTCGACCGTCGCCGTCGTGTAGAGGAGGTCCGTCGCCGCGACGAGGATCCCGCTCAGCACGAGGAGCGCGCCGACGAGGAAGAGACTGACGCCTGCGTACAGCCGCCGGAGGTCCGGGCGGTGAGTGCCCGACCGTCCCTCCCCGGTGTACACCTCCGAGAGACTGGTCATACGGGCGAATACGGCACCCGTGCACAAAACGGTACGTCAGACGTCCGCAAGACGTCGACGGCGTCGGATTTCGGCCGAGGTGGGTGGGGAGCCGGCCCGCGTGTCGGGGGCGAGCGTGACGGTGGGAGGCGCGGAGGGAAGGGAAGGTTTACTGTCGGCGATTGCCAACCGACGCGTATGGCAGACGAGGAAGAAGAACCGGAAGAGCCACTCGTCGAACTCGGCGAGGGCGAAGCCGTCGAGGGACAGCCGCTCGCACGAGTCGCCTCGCGGCTGACCTGGCCGCACGAGAAGAGCCGCGTCGTCGAGAAGGAAGGGGAGAGCGTCGTCCGAACGCCGGACGGGCCACAGTCGCTCGCGGACGTCCTCGCTGACGTCGACGTCACGTACTTCGACACGCGGCAGTCCTTCGTGGCGGCCGTCATCGAGGCAGTCGGGGACGCCCCGGTCCAGACCGAGTAGGGTGTGACGCGACTCGAACGGTTCGCTCCCGCTCGGCTCGAGAAGCTCTCGTGGGTCCAGCGGACGCTGCTCGTCGGTCTCGTTCTCTCGGTTCTCTGGAGCGCCTGGCAGGTCCCGAACGGGAACCTCACGATGCGCGCCCTGCGCGACACCGTCGTCTTCATCGCGTTCCCGGCGGCGTTCGCCATCACGCACGGCCGGCACCTCGGCTGGCGCATCGACCGGCGCGCGGTGCGGAACGCCGTCCTCGTCGCGCTGTTCGTCCTCCCCTTCTACCTCGTCGGGTCGTCGTTGCCGAGCATCCGCGCGTACTACCCGATGTGGGAGACGTCGACGGCACTCGGCGAGTTCCTCCCGCACGCGCTCCAGCAACTCGTCGTGGTCGTCGCCGCCGAGACGTACTACCGCGGCCTCCTCTGTGTCGGTGTCCGCGAGGAGGTGGGATTCAAGAGCGTCTTCATCTCGCCGGTCGTGTACGCGCTGCACCACGTCGGGAAGCCGCCCATCGAACTGCTGCTCTCGGGCCCGACAGACGTCCTCTTCGGCGCCGTCGACTACGACGCCAACTCCATCCTCCCCTCCATCGTCGCCCACGGCCTCGGCCTCGTGCTCCTCGACTGGCTCGTCCTCCACCCGCCGCTGCTCCCCCCCGAACAGGTCATCGAGTGGCTGTCGTTCCTGCCGATTCCGCTGTGAGCGACCGGGTCGGCCCAGCGTGGGTCGGGCGAGTCGGGTGAGTCGGAGACCGAGCAGCAGGTGCTATTGCGCTTCAGTCACACTACCGTGCCTTTTCCTCCGTCGCTATCGAAGGGTGAGTCGATGACACTCCCAATCGACCCGTCGGTTCTCACGGACGAAGACATCGGCGAGCACCGGGCGACGCTCCACATGGACCACGAGGAAGCCATCGAACACGTCCGCGACGCGTTCAAGACGGCGGGCTTCGGCACGGCCGTCGAGTTCTCTCTGTCCGACCTCCTGCACGAGAAAATCGGCGCCGACCGCGACCCGTACTACGTCCTCGGCGCGTGCAACCCGGAGGTGGCGGACAGAGCGCTCGACGCCACCGACAACAGACTCGGCGGTCTCGTCCCGTGCAACGTCGTCGTCTGGCAGGTCGAACCCGGCGTCCAGGAGGTCTACCACGTGAGCATCATGCGCATCGCTCGACTGGTCGGGATGGCACCCGACGACGAGGAGATGGCCGGCATCGTCGACACCACCGGCGAGATGGTCGAGGAGGCATGGGGGAACCTCGACACCGCAGTCGAGACGGAAGCCGACGACTGAACCGAGGCGACGCGACCCGCTCGCGCGAGGCTACTTCGGTCGGTCGTCGTCCGCGTCCGCGCTGGTGACGTCGCCCCCATCGACGGAGCGGTCGTCCGCCTCGCCGAGTTCGGCCTCCAGTTCTTCGACCCGCGCTTCGAGGTCCTCGACGCGGTCACCCTTGAGATACCGCCAGCCGAGGACGGCGACGACCACCGGGACGCCGAACAGCGCCACCAGGAGCAGGAGGACGACGAGCAGTTCCGGCCCGCCGGGGACGCCGGGAAAGAGTGGAACCATGTGCGACAGTTCGTACCCGGAGAGTAATCGGCTTTGGTTTCACGCCGGGGACGGCCGAGCGAGCGTGACTACTCCCCGGCCGCGAAGTCGGTCAGCGTGGCCTGCACCCCGGAGACCATCGCCGACTTCCGCCGCAACCGCTGGAGCGAGACTGGGAGGTACGGCGTCACCGACCGCACCGCGTCGCCGAGCGTCTCCGCTTCGCCCCCCTCGTCGAAGGCGTTGCGGACGCTCTCGCGGACCTGCCACACCCCGCACGGTCCCCAGTAGTCCTCGGAGACGTGTCTGAGGACGAGCGCCTTCGCCTGCCGGCCCCGCGACTCGAGGTGTTCGAGGACGCCCAGTCGGGAGGCGTGGTACGCCCCCGCCGTCTCCTCGACGTAGCCGGTCCGACCCTCGGTGCCTTCGCGGTCCGCGGCCAGCCAGACGCCGGCTTCGGGATTCGGGTTCCAAACGCTCCCCGGCGCTTTCATCTCGACGAGTTCGAACTCCCACTGGCCCGGTACGAGGACGACCCAGAAGGCGTTGCCGAGGAACTCGTTGCGGTACACCTCCACCGAATCCACGGAGGGAGCGTCGCGGATTCTCCCGCGGAGGTACTGCCCCAGGGTGTCGTCGACGGCCGTGATTGACCACCGCGTCGGGACCAGTCTCCTGTTTTCGGCCTGCCCGAGCGCCCCCGCCGAGAGGATGGTGTTGATGTCGTAGACGTCGAATCCCCGGCGGTAGAGGTAAGTCATCGCCCCCTGGGCGTTCCAGTCGTCGTCCTCCAGCGCCTTCTCGACGGGCCGGGGGACGTGTGGGTTCTCGCCCAACTGGGCGGTCCGGGCACGTGCACGCGGCCCCGTCGGCGTGGCGATGTCGTCACGGCCGGGGTCGAGGTCCAGGTCGGGCGTCCCGTCGAGGCCGATTTCGACGGTGACCGGGCGGTCCGAGATGGCCACCTCCCGCTGGACGCCGAGGAAGCCGTCCCACGCGTCGTGGACGGACTCGACTTTCGTGGACTGGTTCGAGTTGAGGAGCGAGGTCCGGCGCTCGAACACGTCGGAGATGGAGACGCCCTCGTCGTACCACCGCCCCGAGGTTTCGAACGCGGCGGCGTCCTCGTCGTGACCGACGGGCGAGAGGATGCCCGTCGAGACGCGCGGGTAGTTCGCGCGCCCGACGAAGATGGAGGGGGAGACACCGCCGTACAGCGAGTCGCCCTGGACCACCTCGTCGAACCGGTTCTGGAACGTCTCGAGGTGGTCGAGGATGGCGTAGGACTTCTCCTCGACGAGGCGGCGGCGCTCGGCACGCTCGTTCTCCTCGATGTCGAGATACTCGTCGAGACGCATTCGGCGGAGGTTAGGTCGGTTCGATGATAAGGGTTGTCGGCCACGGGGTCGCAGTCGCCGGGGACGACCCCGACGTCCCGTTCGTCACCCGCGTGCCCGCTCCAGAATCGCGTCGCGTGCCCGCTTCGCACACGCCCTGTCGCCCCAGCCGAAGTGGACCGTCCGTTCGTTGACCGGGTCCGAGAGCAGGCCGCCCGTGTCGGGGGTGACCCCGACCAGTTCGAGTTGGAGGTAGCCGATGGTGATGCCGGTGTCGAAGTCGACGCCGCGGACGTCGTCGAACGGGACCGTCGTGTCGTCGAACCGCGAGCGTGCGGGCCGTTCGATGCACACCCGGTCCTCGTAGACCACGAGCGTGCCGTCCAGGAACGCACAGACGACGACTGCCTCGGCGTGGGGGTCCACGTCGGCGTCGTCCGCGTCCTCCCCTCCGTCCCCGTCGTCGTCTCCACCCCAGAGGAACGCTATCATCACCCGTCAGTACTGCGTGAACCGACAAGAAGCGTCGCCCTCGTCTCCCCACCTGCCGACGTCTGCTCCGACTCGCCGAGCGGGCGACTCAGTTGTGGATGCCCATCGCTTCGATCTGTTCCTGGTACCGGTTCCGGATGGTGACCTCGGTCACCTGCGCGACGTCGGCGACCTCTCTCTGGGTCTTCTTCTCGTTACAGAGGAGCGAGGCGGCGTAGATGGCCGCCGCCGCGAACCCCGTCGGCGACTTCCCCGAGAGCAGTCCCTTCTCCGCCGTCGTCTCGATTATCTCCTCGGCCTTCGACTGGACCTCCTTCGAGAGGTCGAGTTCGGAACAGAAGCGCGGGACGTACCGTTTGGGGTCGACCGGTTTCATCTCCAGGCCGAGTTCCTGGGAGATGTATCGGTAGGTGCGACCGATTTCCTTGCGCTCGACGCGGGAGACCTCGGCAATCTCCTCGAGCGACCGCGGGATGCCCTCCTTGCGACAGGCGGCGTACAGCGCGCTGGTGGCGACGCCCTCGATGCTCCGTCCGCGGATGAGGTCCTCGCTGAGTGCGCGGCGGTAGATGACCGACGCTACTTCACGGACCGACCGCGGGACGCCGAGCGCCGAGGCCATCCGGTCGATTTCACTCAGTGCGAACTGGAGATTGCGCTCGCCCGCGTCCTTCGTCCGGATGCGCTCCTGCCACTTCCGGAGGCGGTGCATCTGCGAACGCTTCTTCGAGGAGATGGAGCGACCGTAGGCGTCCTTGTCCTTCCAGTCGATGGTCGTCGTCAGGCCCTTGTCGTGCATCGTCTGGGTCGTCGGTGCGCCGACCCGCGACTTCTGCTGCCGTTCGGAGTGGTTGAACGCCCGCCACTCCGGGCCGGGGTCTATCTGCTCCTCTTCGATGATGAGTCCCGTCGGCTCGTGGATGAGTTCGCCGTCCCCCGTCCGGATGATCTCGTCCGGGTCCACCTCGTCGGGGTCGATCGCCTCCGTGTCCTCCTCCTCCTCCTTTTCGTCCGCGCTCCCTGTCGGGTTCCATCGACGCCGGTCACCATCGCGCTCCCGTTGACGGGTGGGCCGTGTCATTACATTTTTCACTACCACTTCTGCTCGCACTTAAGCGTGCGGGCCGGTGTGGGTCGCGATGGCACGGGAGGACCGACGAGCCAATGACGAACGCTCTTAGTAGGTGCTCCCCAAATCGAGGACGATGCCAAGCGTTGCGTGTGACCCCGAGGAGGCGCGGCAGCGACTCGAAGCGGCTGGCGTCGAGGTCGAACCGGGGAACACCGAGTACGAACGGTGGCGGGCGTCGCACGGGGGAGCCGTGGCCGTCGCTTACGACGACAAGGTGGTCGTACAGGGCGCGGCGCCGGTCGACCTCCTCGGACACCTCCGCGAGCACGGCGGCCACGCACACGTCTACTTCGACGGGGCGTGTCGGGGGAACCCGGGACCGGCCGCCGTGGGCTACGCCATCGTCACCTCCGACGGGGTGGTCGCGGAGGGGAACGAGCGCATCGGGAACTCGACCAACAACCGCGCGGAGTACGAGGCGTTGATTCGTGCGCTGGAGGTCGCTCGCGACCACGGCTTCGACGAAGTCGACGTCCGCGGCGACTCGGAACTCGTCGTCAGACAGGTACGCGGCGAGTGGAACACGAACGACCCCGACCTGCGCGAGCGGCGCGTCACCGCGCTCGAACTGCTCTCGGGGTTCGACCGCTGGTCGCTCGAACACGTTCCGCGGGAGATAAACGACCGCGCGGACTCCCTAGCGAACGAGGCGCTCGACGATGGCTGACGACTTGCCCGACGACCTGCTCGACGAGGTGGAACGGCTGACCCGACTCGCACGCGACGTGCCGAACCCCGACGAGGCGGCGGCCCACCGGAACCGCCGGGACGAACTCCTGGCCGAACACGACTACACCGCACGGTACCGCGAGGAGGACGACACGCTCGTGTTGAACCCGGCCGACTGGTTCGAGGACGGCGTCGCACACATCGACCGCATCGACGACCTCTCGCGTGCGGTCGAGCTACCGCTGTCGGGCGCGGGGGCGGACGACGAGTGGCGGGCCGTCGAGACGGCCAACGCCGCGCTCGTCGAACAGGTGCACGAGGAGCACGGAGCCATCCACGGGGCGAACGCACGCGCGTTCGCCGACTTCCTCGGGAACCACTACACACGTCGGGTCGAGGCGGCCTCGGGGCACGAAGTGAAGGAGTTCCTCGAGGAGTACTATCCGCGTAACGCCTGGCCGACGGCGGAACAAAAAGCGGTGGTCGAGGAGTCGCTCCGACTCCTGTTCGACGTGGCCGGCTGTGACCGACCGGGTTACAGGTGACCGTCGACGAGTTCACGGACCTCGTCCGCGCGCTCGTCGCTGGTGACGAACTTCGACAGCATCCAGTTGAAGCGGTCGAGGACGGTCTGGTGACCGTCGTCGGTGAGTTCGTACTGGTTCGTTCGCTTGTCTAGTTCGCTCTTGTTCACGAGCCCCATCTCGACGAGGTCGTCGAGGTTCGGGTACAGGCGCCCGTGGTTGACTTCGGTCCCGTAGTAGTCTTCGAGGTGTCGCTTGATCGCGAGTCCGTACATCGGCTCCTCGGCGAGGATGACGAGGATGTTCTGTTGGAACGCGGTGAGGTCCCGCGCCATGCCAGACTCTGTGCCCAGTGTTTGTGCCTCTGACATACTTCTGGACAAGTTACCCGACTACTTAACACTTCGTATACCATTATTTATTTCGGTAACTCCAGAGCTAAAATATTAAAATTGCATACGAATGTATCCGTCTCACGGCCTCAGACCGGCGTTCTGTCGGGTTAGTGACCGCATAAATCACTCGTGATGAACGTTGTCACCCGCGGCCCGAGCGGTGGCGCGTCCCGACCTCCGGTCGTGGTCGGCCCGGCCAGCGATACCGACGGATTTTTGCGCTGTTCAGCGGAGGGGGCACGTATGGTCAATCTCTGGGAAGACATGGAGACCGGTCCGGACGCCCCGGACGTCGTCTACGCCGTCGTGGAGTGTCTGAAGGGAGAGCGCAACAAGTACGAGTACGACAAGGACGTCCCCGGCGTCGTCCTCGACCGCGTCCTCCACTCGAACGTCCACTACCCCTCCGACTACGGCTTCATGCCGCGGACCTACTATGACGACGGCGACCCGTTCGACGTGCTCGTCCTCGTCGAGGACCAGACCTTCCCCGGCTGTGTCATCGAGGCTCGCCCCGTCGCCCTGATGGGGATGGACGACGACGGCGAGAAGGACGACAAGGTCGTCGCCGTCCCGACGGAGGACCCCCGGTACGACCACGTCACCGACGTCGACGACCTCACCGACCAGACGAAGGCCGAAATCTCGGAGTTCTTCGAGACCTACAAGAACCTCGAGGAGGGCAAAGAGGTCGAGACGCTCGGCTGGGAGGACGCCCAGGCCGCGAAGGACGCCATCGAGCACGCGATGGACCTCTACGAGGAGAACATCGCCTAACTGCGTTCCCGACCGACGGACGACGGGTCGACCGAGGACACACTGGATTTTTCCTGCTGTTCGGCGAGGGACGAGTCGTGCCCTCCCTCCAGACCCCACTCACTCGACGCCTCGGCATCGACGCACCGGTCGTACAGGCACCCATCGGGAGTGCGACGTGTCCCGAACTCGCCGCTGCCGTGTCCGAAGCGGGCGGCCTCGGAACGCTCGCGGTGACCTGGCGAGACCCCGGCGAGATACCCGCGACTGTCGCGTCGACGCGGCGGCGAACCGACGGCCCCGTCGGCGCGAACGTGGTCGTCGACCCCGGCGCCACCGACACGCCGACGGACGCCCTGGTCCACGCGTGCCTCGACGCCGACGTCGACGTCCTCTCGCTCTCGTTCGGCGACGCCGCACCGTACGTCGACTGGGCGCACGACGCCGGCGTCGACGTGTGGCAGACCGTCGGGAGCGCGGCCGAGGCACGTGCGGCCGCCGACGCTGGCGTCGACGCCGTCGTCGTCCAGGGCGTCGAGGCGGGCGGTCACCTCCAGAGCGACGTCTCGACGATGGCGCTCGTCCCCCGCGTCGTCGACGTCGTCGACTGCCCGGTCGTCGCTGCCGGCGGTATCGGTGACGGGCGCGGCCTCGCGGCCGTCCTCGTGCTCGGTGCCGACGCCGGGTGGCTCGGAACGCGCTTCGTCGCGACACAGGAGGCTCGCGTCCACGAGCGCTACCGCCGGCGGGTCGTCGAGGCGGCCGAGACGGACACCGCCTCCGGGACGCCGTACGACCGTGGCTGGCCGGACGTCCCCCACCGCGTCGTCCGGAACGAGACGGTCGAGACGTGGGAGTCGGCAGGCCGCCCCCCGCGTGGGGAACGACCGGGCGAGGACGACACCGTCGCGCGGGTCGACGGAGCGGCGGTCGGTCGCTACGAGGACTCGCTGGCGACGCCCGACGCGACCGGGGACGTCGAGGAACTCCCCCTGTACGCGGGACAGAGCAGCGGCGTCGTCGCCGACGCACCACCGGCGGGTGAAGTGGTCGACCGACTGACGGCGACGGCCCGAGCGACCATCGAAGACTGCTCCCGGTGAGTCGACGAGGTCGGTCATGTGCCACGGTTATTCCGGACAGTCCCGCGATGAATTATGCGCATGGGTAATCTTTTCACGGCGGGAGGCGTATCTGGAACCGAGATGAGTTCGACACGTCCCCGCGTCGGCATCGACCACCTGACCGTCGTGCCCGCACCGGCGGCAGACGAGGACGGGCAGTCGACGCCCGACCCGGTCGACGACGAGGCGTCCTGAGCGGCGTCGACACCCGGTGCCCCGTCCGGGGGTCGAGGACGCCTCTCACCCGTCGGCGGCCGCTCCCCGGGGCGGTCTGTCGTCTGTGCGCCGCCGTGTAGGAGAGGGCAATCCCTTTTACCACCACGACGTTAAGCGTGGATAATGGCGAAGTGTGACGCGTGCGGCAAGCACGAGAACTTGCCGTACCAGTGTCGGCGCTGTGGACGGACGTTCTGCGGGGAACACCGCCTCCCCGAGAACCACGACTGTCCCGGGCTGAACGACTGGAACGACCCCGCAGGCGTCTTCGAGAGCGACTTCGACGACTCGGTGCAGAACCGAGGTGGTCGTTCGAAGGGTGTCCTCGAACGGATGACGTCGACGGGCGGACCGCTCGGCTACTTCCGGGGGAACATGAGCTACCTGTTCCTCGGCCTGATGTGGGTCACGTTCGCCCTCCAACTCCTGTTCCAGCTCCTCGGACTCAGCCCGTCGCTCTACCGGGCCGTCTTCGTCCTCACCCCCGGCAACATCGAGTACGTCTGGACCTGGGTCACCTCCATCTTCGCCCACGGCGGCTTCACCCACATCGCGTTCAACAGCATCGCGCTGTACTTCTTCGGCCCCGTCGTCGAGCGCTACCTCAACACGAGGCGGTTCACGGCGCTGTTCTTCGGCGCCGGCATCCTCGCGGGCCTCGCACAGGTGGGGACGACGCTCCTCACCGAGGGGGCGTTCGGTCCCGGGGTGGTCGGGGCGTCGGGCGCCATCATGGGCGTCCTCGGCGTGCTCACCGTGTTGAACCCGAACCTGAAGGTGTACCTCTACTTCATCATCCCGATGCCGCTGTGGGTGCTCACCTTCGGCTTCGCGGCGTTCAGCCTCGTCGCGGGCTTCGGCGTCGCCGGCGGCGTCGGCGCCCTCGGCGGGAACGTCGCTCACTTCGCGCACCTGGTCGGCCTCCTCGTCGGTCTGGCGTACGGCGGCCGCGTGAAGGGGCGGGTCGGTGTGCCGCAGTCGCTCCAGTTCGGTGGCGGTGGGGGTGGCGGCGGGGCCGGCGGCCCGGGTCGCGGTCGGTTCTGAGCGATGGAGCCGCGCTACCCCCAGTACCTCCCCGACCCCTCGGCGACGCGCGAGGAGATGGAGGCCCTCCAGCGCCGGGTCGCCGAGGCGGCCTCCTTCACCGACGAGTTCACCTTCGACCCGATCCGCGTCGGCCGGGCCGACGAGCAGACGACGCTCGGCGCCGACCGAGGGCGGGACCGACTCGCTCCGGACGCCCCCGTCGTCGCCGGCGTCGACCAGGCGTTCCTCGACGACGCTGCCGTCAGCGCCGTCGTCTGCCTGCAGGGCGGAGAGGTCGTCGAACGCGCGTACGCCGTCTCGGAGCTGTCGATTCCGTACGTGCCCGGGTTGCTCTCGTTCCGGGAGGGCGGCCCTATCGTCGACGCCCTCGAACGGGTAGAGGCCGACCCGGACCTCCTCCTCTTCGACGGGAGCGGCCGCATCCACTACCGACAGGCCGGCCTCGCGACGCACATGGGCGTCGTCTTCGACTGCCCGAGCGTGGGCGTCGCGAAGTCGCTCCTCTGCGGCCGCCCCCGGGAGTCGGTCGACGGCCGCCCCGAGGGGTGGCGGACGCCGATTCTCGCGAACAGCGACGTGGACGTCGCCGACGGCCGCGTCATCGGCTACGCCGTCCAGTCGAGACAGTACGACTCGTCTCGGAAGATCAACCCGCTGTACGTCAGCCCCGGCCATCGCGTGTCGGCCGAGACGGCCGTCGACCTCGTCCTCCGCTGCTGTGACGGGTACAAACTGCCGGAGCCGACGCGACTCGCGGACGCGTACGCGGACGAGGTGAAGGCCGAGTACACCGAGAGCGCCTGAACCGCACGGAGAAGCCGTCGGAACCTCCGCAATCGGTGGCACTTAACTGTCCGCGTTCCGACGTACCGGCGTGCACCCCAAGACGGTCCTCATCACCGGTTGTTCGTCAGGAATCGGCCGCGCGACGGCGCTCGCGTTCCTCGACGAGGAGTGGGAGGTGTACGCCACGGCCCGGAACCCCGCCGACATCGAGACGCTGGGCGAGCGTGGCTGTGACATCTCCACACTGGACGTCACCGAGGAGGACGACGTCGAGCGCGTCGTCTCCCGCATCGTCGACGAGCACGGTCGTATCGACTGTCTCGTCAACAACGCGGGCTACGCGCAGTTCGGCCCCATCGAGGACGTCCCGACCCGGAAGGTCCACGAGCAGTTCGACGTCAACGTCTACGGCCCGCACCGCCTCACCCGCGCCGTCCTCCCACACATGCGCGCACAGGAGTCGGGCACCATCGTCAACGTCTCCAGCGTCGCCGGCCGCCTCTCCTTCCCCGGCGGCGGCGTCTACTGCGGTTCGAAGTTCGCCCTCGAAGCGATGAGCGACGCGCTCCGCGTCGAGGTCGAAGACGAGGGAATCGACGTCGTCCTCGTCGAACCCGGGCCGGTCGACACGCGGTTCGACCAGCGGGCCGCCGAGGAGGTCGACGAGAGCGAGATCGACCGCTCCGAGGCGTACGCCTCGTTCTACAAGGCGTTCGACGACGCGCAGGCGGTCGGTGACGGAGGGTTCTGGGAGGAGTCCCCCGAACGGGTCGCGGAGGACATCGTCAACGCGGCGTCGGCGACGAAACCCGCCGCGCGCTACCCGGTCGGGACCGTCGCGTCGCTCGCCGTCCTGGGCCGGTTCGTCCCCGACTCGCTGCGGGACAGCGCCTTCGGTCTCCTTCGAAAGCTGTCCTGACGCTCCCGCCGACACCCCTACTGCAGACACGCCGCGACGACTTTCAGCGCCGCCTCCCCCTGGACCTCGTCTGCCAGGAGGGGGACGCGCTTGACATCGTGGCCCCGGAAGAGGTCCATCGCCTCCGAGAGGGCGGCCTGCTGGACTTTCCAGCGCCGCTTGCAGAACTCACAGTGCTCGAGGTCCGGCGAGACGACCCACTCGGGGTCGACGTCGCTCGTGACCTCCGCTAAGTCCTCCATCACCTGGTTCACCACGACGGTCTGGACCGGGATGCCGAACTCGTCCAGCTGCCGGATGAGGCGCTCTGATTCGAGGACGCTCATCTTCTCCGGCACCATCACGACGCGGAAGTCCGTCTTCGCCGGGTCCCGGAGGACCGCCCGGAGGCGCTCGATGCGCTCGGCGAGGTCCTCCAGTTCGGCCATCGGCTTTTCCGACCCCGACCCGGCGCCGAACATCCCCTTGATGCCGTCCATCAGCCCCGAGAACTGCTCGCGCATCTTGAGCAGGCGACCCGCCATCGAGTCCATCACCTCGGGGAGTTCCAGCAGGCGGAGGGTGTGTCCCGTCGGGGCGGTGTCGACGACGACCCGCTCGAACCGGGGGTCGTCGAGGTACTCGAGGAGTTGCTGCATCGCCGCCGCCTCGTCCGCGCCGGGCATCGGGCCGCTCAGCGGCGAGTCGCCGCCGAAGAGGTCACCGAGGCCGCCCATCCCCATCGGGTCGTCGCCGGCACCCCCCGCACCGCCGGTGAACGGGTTGTCGGTCGCGCCGGCCCCCGCGTCGCCCGTGAACGGGTTCTCGTCGCTGCCGGCGGCACCACCCGGCCCGGCCGTCGCCCCCGCGGGACCGTCGTCGCTCTCGGACGCGCCGAACCCGGGGTCGAACTCGCCGCCCGCGAACGGGCCCTGCGCGGCCGCCTCGGGGTCGATTTCGGCCGCGAACAGGGGGACGTCGTCGCGAACCTGCGTCGGTCGCGGCGGGACGTCGACTTCGAGCGTGTCGGAGAGCGAGTGCGCCGGGTCCGTCGAGACGACGAGCGTGGCCGTGCCGTCGGCGGCGGAGGCGAGCGCCGTCGCCGCCGCCATCGTCGTCTTGCCGACGCCACCCTTCCCGCCGTAGAGGACGTACTCGGGCGCGTCGACACCGACGGGGACGTCCGCCTCGGCGTCCTCGATGGGACCGGTCTCCACGTCGATGGTGCCGCCCTGGCCGTCGTCCGCCCCGGCGGAGCCGTGAACGTGGGCGTCGTCGTCCTCGTCGTCCACGGAGTCGACCGCCTCGACGTCGATGTCGCTCATACCTCGCTCTCGTCCGTCGAGCCTTGTGTACCCGTCGGTCTCGGGCACTCGCGGCTCAGGCGAAGTAGTCCGCCAGCCGTGTCGCGGCCTCCTGGGCGCGGGGCGTACACAGCGCGAAGCGAATCCACTCGTCGCGCGCCTCGCCGAACGCCTCGCCGGGCATCCCTGCCACACCCGCCTCGTCGACGAGCGTCTTGACGTTCTCCATCGTCCCCGGGAACCCCTCGAAGCGCGCGAGCACGTAGAAGGCACCGTCGGGGCGGGTGTAGTCCGCGCCGGCCGCGTCGAGCGCGTCGCAGAACGCGTCGATGCGCGTCCGCAGGGAGTCGCGGACGTCCTCGTAGTAGTCGGGGCCCGCACTCCGCAGGGCCGCGAGCACCGCCGCCTGCGACGGCCGCGCGCCGGTGACGTTGACGAGCATGTGTCGCGTCCGGGCCTGTTCGACCAGCGACTCGGGGAACACCGAGTAGCCGACCCGGAAGCCCGTGATGGCGAACGTCTTCGAGTACGACGAGGTGACGACGCGGTGGTCGGAGTCGATGGTCAGCGCCGACTCGAACGAGCCGGAGAAGTCGAAGTGGTCGTACACCTCGTCGACGAGGAGCAGCGCGTCGTGTGCCTCCGCGAGCGAGACGAGTTCCTCAACGTCCTCGCGTGGGTACACCGCTCCGGTGGGGTTGTTCGGCGTGTTGACCACGATGCAGGCCGTCTCGTCCGTGACGGCCGCGCGCATCGCGTCCATGTCGAGTTGGCCGTTCTCGTGGACCGGGACCATCCGCGTGCGCCCGCCGAGCATCTGTGCCTTCCCCGGGTAGTAGGGGTAGACGGGGTCGGTGAGGACGAACTCGTCCCCGGCGTCGCGTTCCATCGCCCGGGCCATCGCGAGGTAGTTCGCCTCGCCCCCGCCGATGGTGACGATGACGCGCGCGGGGTCGACGTTCCGGCGTTCGCCGATCTCCTCGCGGAGTTCGCGGAGTCCGTCGCTCGGCGGGTACTGGAACGCCGCGGTGGGCGCGTCGGCGTACTCGTGTAGCCCCTCCCGGAGGGCGGCGGGCGGGTCCCAGTCGGGGTTACCGCTCACCATGTCGACGACGTCCCGGTCCGCACGCTTGGCGTACTGGATGACGTGGAAGAACAGTGGCTCGTCGTAGTCCATACCCCTGGATAGCACAGGAGGGTGTTGGCGTTTTCGTCCTGTCCGCGGCGCGGGAATCGACCGAGTGAGGACGCGACGCGCAGTACACGGACCAGTGAAGCCTCCTCGGTGCCGGCCGGTCGCCCCGGGAGAGGACCCGGACGAGGCCCTGGCACGAGTCACTCGGTCGCGCCGCTCACTCACCGTCGCACGCCGCCCGCCGAGACGGGGCGGTGGCGCGTGCCTGGTGCGGCTCCGTCCGCACCCGACACCGCGCGAGGGACGAGGCGCGAGCGACCGCAGGAGTGGGTGTCCGAGTCGGCTGGGAAGGACGTGGCCACACCGCCCTGGCGACCAGGCGTCTCGACTCCGGACGGTGTGCGACCGAGGGACCCCGGGCGACGGGAGTCGCGGAGCGGCCGAACCGTCGACGACCACCGCGGCGTCGGGCGAAACGCTTGAGTCCCCCGCGCCTGCACGGGGACTCGTGAACAAGAAGGGACACGTGCTGAACGCGGTACTTCTCGGTGTCGGACTCGGACTCATTCTCACCGTCGACCCGACGACGCAACCGACGACGGCCGTCGTCGTCGAGGGGCTCACGCGGATCGTCGAACTCTCCGTCCCCGTGACGCTCGGGGCGCTCTTCCCCGACGTCGACACGGCCTTCGGCAAGCACCGCAAGACGCTCCACAACCTCCCGATGCTCGGCGTGTTCCTCGCGTTCCCGTTCGTCTTCGGGAACCTCCAGTTCGTCTGGATCGGCGTGGCGACCCACTACCTCCTCGACGTCGTCGGGAGCCGGCGGGGCATCGCGCTCTTCTACCCGCTCTCGAAGACCGAGTACGGCCTCCCGACGGGCGTGACCACCAGTTCGAAACACGCCGACGCCGTCACCCTCGTCATTACCGTCCTCGAACTGGTCGTCCTCGGTGGGGTCCACTACCTGGCGTTCCCGCTCGACGCAGGGGTCACGGGCGTCCAGGAACTCGTGACGGCGTCGATGGCGTGGCTCGGTCTCCTCGTCTGACCTCGCTTGGGACGGCTCAGTACACCGCGCTGTCCTCGAACCGCCCCCGGTAGGCGATGTGGTCGGGGTGGGTGGGTTCCATCCCCGAGAGGAGGAGGCGGTCGACCTTCCCCCAGGAGTTCTCGTAGCCGAGGTGCGCGAACTCGACCGCCCCGCGGAGGCGATGCGAGAGGCCCGAACGGTGCATCACGCGACGCGGTGCTGCCGTCTTCAGCGCGCGCACGAGGTCCGTCTCGTCGTCGATGGCCGTCTCGAACGCCGTCCACGCCTCGCCCACGGTCGACCGGAGGTGGGCGTACGAGGACCCGAACGCCGGGAGCGATGTCTCCCGGACGACGCGGCCCATCGCCGCGTTCTGCCACGGGAAGCACTTGGCGTTGTAGCGTTCGACGCCGACGATGTGGTTCCGGTGGCGGACGACGTCGTCGAGGCCGAGGCTCACGTTCAGGAGTCCGGGGTGAGGGACGAGCACGGCCGCGTCCTGCCGGTCGCACTCGGCGAGGGCAGCGTCGAGCGTGATGAAGTCGGGGACGGGGTCGGTGAGGCCGACGACGAGGATGTGTCTGCGGTCACGCCACGACCCCGTGAACACTTCGCGGGCGGGGACGACGAGGAGTTCGTCGTCGGTGTACTCTCGGGCGCGGGCGCGAGCGTCGGGGAGGCGGGTGAAGTGCGGCGCGTAGACGAGGACGTCGAGGCCGCGGGCCTTCGCCCGTTCGACGACACGGTCGTCGAGTACCTTCACGTGCATGTCGACCCGAGTCTCGTCGACGGACGGCACCTCACGCGTCACACGCGAGGAGAGAGCGAGCCGTAAGTTAGTGGTTGCTATTCGCCGCGAATCGAGTCACTGCGCGGGTTCGAGGCCGCGTCGTGTAGCCGGGAGGTGTGACGGGGTCTGCGGGCGAGCGTCGTCTCCGTCACGGCCTCAACCCCGCGAAACCGTTTTGTCGTCCGCCCGCAACCACCTGCCATGTCCCCCTGGCAGTGTGCGATTCGCGGGTGCGGAGCGCAGTTCCCCGACGCCGAGGACGCGCTCGTCCACCAGGCGACGGAGCACGACTACCACACCTGTCGCATCTGTTCGGCGGAGGTCCCCGAGGGCTACTTCGCCATCCGCCACGCCCTCGAGGAGCACAGCCGTGCCGAGTACGTCCGGGCGTACGACGCCGGACCCGACGACATCCGCGAGCGGGAGTCGGTCCGGACGGCAGTCGAGTCGACGGTCGACGTGTCGAAGGTGGCCGAACGGCTCGACACCGACGAACAGCTCTGAGCGGGTGTGGTGTGCCGCGGGTGGTACGCCCCCGTTCCAGTGGTGGGTGTGCTCGCCTCACTCGCCGAGTTCCGAGTCGAACTCCTCTCGGGAGAGCGTCTCCAGACGCTCCTCGACCTCCGCTCGTGTCTCGTCGTCGATACCGTCGCTGGCGTCGACGCTGTGCGCCCCACCGTCTGCCGTCTGCAGGGCGTTCTCGGTGAGGTCGCCGTCCGGGTCGACGACCGACAACTTCAGGTCGGTGAAGTCGTCCGGTGGGAAGCCCGTCGTCGAGAGGACGAAGTGGTCGGCAATCGCGGAGAGGTCGTCCGTGTCGAAGTCGGCCATCTGCGGTGCGTCCCACTCCTCGGTCGTTGTTCCCGAGTATCCGGGCTCGTGCACGTCGTAGTTCGTCATCCTCTGTGGACTCGGTACCGGGGTCCGGCCGGTGAACGGACGGCCTTCAGTCGCAAACCGGTCCGGTGACCGCTTCGAACTGAGCCCTCGGTGGACGCGGCTCACTACGGTCGAAGCCGGCGAGCAGGTCGACGAGGTGGACTGGAGCGACGCCTCTCCGGGAGCGACTCGCATCGGCGGCGAACGTTTCGAAGGTTTCGAAGGAGCCTCGTCATCTCGTCATCTCGTCGTCTCGTCGTCTCGTCGGGGCGCGGAGCGCCGCGCGTACGGTCCGAGAGCTATCGTTCCTCACTGTCGAGCACGCGGATCTGGTCGCCGCGAACCGTCACGGGGATCGGGACGGTCGCCTCGTACAGTTCGACGGTGACCTGGTCCTTGCCCTCGTCGATGCGCTGGACGCGGGCCTTCTCGCCCTTGAACGGCCCGGAGACGAGTTCGACGATGTCGCCCTCGGCGATGCCCTCGACGTCGGGCGTCGGGGAGAGGAAGTGTTCGACCTCGGCCATCGACGACCGGCCCACCTGTCCGCCCGAGGAGACGAGGCCGCGAGCGTGCGGAATCTCCTCGAGGACGCGTTCGATGACCGCGTTGTTGTCCGCTTCGACCATCACGTACGAGGTCAGCGAGTCCGGGGCGAGCACGGCGTGAATCTCCGGCTCCTCGCGGTTGGCTATCATGTCCGCGACGGTGCGTTCCTGGCTCGCGGTGGTCTTGACGGCGAAGATGGGCATCGCTACACGCCTCCGGGGAGGAAGCTCATCACCGCGAAGATGACGAAGCCGAGGAACCCGACGAGGAAGATGCCCGCGCCGGCGATTTTCGAGATCTGTGAGAACTCGTTCCACGACGGGGTCGACGCGAGCTTCAACACCCGAACGTAGCTGGTGAGGTCGTATTTGACGTCCATGGTTGTTGTCGGCGCTAGGGTGTCGGGCTTTTTCTATCTATTGATGACTGTGTCGACGCGACAGCGGTCGTGAGGGGGCGAGAACGGCGGCCGGCGGCCGGCGGTCAGGGGCCGGTGGGCGACCACGGGTGACCGGAGAGTACCGGGGCGTGAACGTACGTCCCGAACTCGCCGTCACGATTCGCTGGAGGAGGTGTCGATGCCGAGCAGCGCGTTACCACCACAGTGCCCGGTCAGCGAGTTCGACAACAGACCCAGTCCCGTGATTCCGGTGATGGCGGCCACGGTTCCTCTGCGGCCGAGTGTGGCACCGGCGGCCATCGCGAGCAACCAGATACCCGCGACGCCGCGAACGACCCGGTCGGCTGTGGACATGTTCTGGCGGAGGGCCATACCGTTCGACGACGGTGCAGCACGTGAAAAACGGTGTGCCCGGCGCTCGGACCGGGGAGTCGACGGAACCGGGGAGACGGCGAGGCGCGAACCGGCCGACTACTCGACGAAGTCGATGTCGTCGACGTCGCCCGCCTGCGGCTGGACGTCGGTGCGGCCGTATATCTGCGGGGAGTCCACGCCGGTGACGACGATCATCGTCCGCATCGAGCCGTCGAGTTCCTCGTCGATGGAGGTGCCCCAGATGATGCGTGCCTCGGGGTCGATACGCTCGTAAATCTCCTCGACGACGCCCTCGGCCTCCTCGATGCTCATGTCCGACCCGCCGGTGACGTTCACCAGCGCGGAGTTCGCGCCGGAGATGTCCACGTCCAGGAGCGGCGAGCGGAGCGCGCTCTTGACGGAGTCCTGTGCCTTCTGCTCCGAGTCCGACTCTCCGAGGCCGATCATGGCGACGCCGCCGCGTTCCATGACCGTCTTGACGTCGGCGAAGTCGAGGTTGACCAGCCCGGGTTTCGTGATGAGTTCGGTGATGCCCTTCACCGACCGCATCAGTACCTCGTCACTGACTTTGAACGCCTGCTTGACGGGGAGTTTGCCGACGGCGTCGAGGAGGCGGTCGTTCGGGACGACGATGACCGTGTCGGCCACGTCGCGGAGGCGCTCCAGTCCCGCCTCGGCGTTCGTCCTTCGGACTTCGCCCTCCGCGGTGAACGGCGTGGTGACGATGGCGATAGTGAGTGCGCCGGCCTCGCGCGCGGCCTTCGCGACCACGGGAGCGGAGCCCGTGCCCGTGCCGCCACCCAGTCCCGCGGTGACGAACACCATATCGGACCCCTGGATGGAGTCGTGGATGTCCTCCTGCGATTCGAGGGCGGCCTCCTCGCCGACCTGAGGGAGCGACCCGGCACCGCGGCCCTGCGTCTTCTGCTCCCCGATGAGGATTTTCGTGTCGGCCTGGACGTTGACGAGGTGCTGGACGTCCGTGTTGGCCGCGACGAGTTTCGCGCCCTTGATTCCCTCCTCAGCCATCCGGTTGACGGTGTTGCCGCCCGCGCCGCCACACCCGACGACCGTGATGTTGGTCTGGAGGTCCTTGAGGACGTCCTGAAGCTGTTCGTCAGTCATCGTTCCCGTCGGCCCAGTCGAAGACGATGGTTCGTCGACACCGTTTGTCGTCCCATCCTCCATCTGCTCGGCCTCCTCGATCGCGCTGTCGACGATGGAGTCCATACGTATGAGCACCCCTTCCCGACGAAGCCACATTACCTTTCCCCCTCCGTCATACGCCCGTCTGACGGCATTTCGGGGATTTTCGCCGAATTACAACGAGAATGTGACAGTTCTGTCGCGGTGGACGTCCTCGGGGGCGACCTCCTCGCCCGCGATCTCGACCGACTCCCCACCGGCGAGGCGGCCGAACGCCGGGCCCTCGGGAACCCCGAGGTCGGCCGCGGCGGCGGCGTCGAACGCGCGTTCGTGGGCCACGACGACGTCGTCCTCTCGGGTGACCTCGTCGTAGCGGGTCCGGAGCACCGCACAGAGTGCGTCCACGAGTCGGTCGAACGCGCCGGTGTCGTCAGCGTCGTCGAGTGCAGTGGGGAGCGCCACGCGACCGGTGGGTCGGCGGCCGCCCTCCTCGGTGTGGAAGGCGACGGTGTGGTCGTCGACGGCCGTACGTGCCGCGTCGTGGTCGACGCCGAGGGCCGCGTCGACGAGCTCGCGTGAGAGGGCGGTGACCTCGAACGCCACGCCGGGCGCGGCGGTGAGACCGACTCGCGCGTGGGCACCGAAGCGGACGCCGTCGTCGACCGGTCCCAGTTCGCTCTCGACGTGGTCGACGAGCGCCCGCGGGACCCGCCGCGTCTCGCGGAGGAACGTCTCGCTCACGACCCGGTAGCCCAGTTCTTCGACGGCCGCAGAGACTCTGGGGTGGTCGCCGTCGACGAGTGCTAGGTCCGCGGCGCTCTCGGCGAAGGCCGCCGGAAGTACGTCCTGGTTGTCGCCGACGGGCCCCATCGCCTCGAGCGGCCAGTCCGCGCCGACGTGGCCGACGGCCCAGTCCGTCTCGCGAATCACGCGCTCGAACCGCGGGGCGTAGTGGCCGCCGCCGAAGCCGACGACGTGTCTCGTCTCCTCGCCGTCTCGCCGGTCGGCGCCGACGCCCTCGACGTCGAGGACCGCCCGGGCGACGGCGCGGGCACCGGCGGGGTCGTCCCACTCCGCCTCGCTCGACCCGAGTTCGACGAACATCGACGGCACACCCACCTCGGAGGGACCGTGGTGGGTGCACTCGACGCCGACGTCGTACCCCTCGGGCGCGTGCTCGGTGAGGGCCTCGACGACGGCTTTCTGGGCGTTCGGGCAGGCCCGCGCCAGTTCGCCGTCGCTCCCACCGTAGTCGGCGGAGCCGAAGTTGCCCGTGAAGTGTGCCGAGAGCAGGGGGCCGGTCTCGCCGGAGTGCCGCGAGAGGAAACAGAGGAGGTCGGGGTCGTCGAAGACCCCCGCGACGCCGTCGAGGTCGAGGTGGAGGTCGGCGAACGTCCGGAGTTCGAATCCCGGTCGGGTGTAGTACGTCCCGCCGCCGCTGGCGCTCGGACGGGCGTCGTCGACCCGTTCGTTCCACTCCGCGACGTCGAGGACGTGTTCGCCGACGTGTTCGGAGGCGCGGTCGGCACGGCTGACGACGAGCGCGATCACGTCCTCGCCTATCCAGTGCCGAGGTAAAACGGAGTCGGTTTCCGGGGGCGGACGCGACCGTCAGTCGGCGTGGTCCGCGCTGGCTTCGGTCCCGCCGATGGCCTCCCGGGCGGTGGCACGGGTCCGCCCGAACAGCCAGCGCAGGTCGTCACGCCGACTCACGAAGAGGGCGACCGCCAGAAGCAGGTAGACGACGGTGTAGCCGTACAGCATGTAGAGGCTGTAGGTGGACGCGAACGGTTCCGCCACCGTCCGGATGACAACGAACTCCGCGACGACCTGCGTGATGAAGAGGCCGAAGAGGACGACGGCCTCGCGGACCGATATCTCGAAGTTCGTCAGGATGGCGATGGCGAAGAAGCTCTGCCCGGCAGTGATCCATATCTCGGCCACCTGCTTCTGGTCGAACGGGAGCGCGGCGACCTGTCCGGCGGCGATGGAGTAGACGACGGCGAGCGTCCCGATGAGGAGCGTCCACTGGTTGAGCTTCGAGGAGATGAGCGCGTTGAACCCCGCCGTCGACCGCGCCTTGTTGACGAGGTAGGCGACGACGATGAGTTCGGGCGACTCGGAGGCCAGCGGTGCGACCCACTGGATCATGAAGAAGGGCGGCACTCCCGCCTGCTGGCCGAGTTTCTCGAGGCCGTGAGCGAACGGTTCGACCGCGGTCAGGATGAGCAGTCCCGAGAAGGCGAACAACAGGAGGACCGTGGCGATTCGCTTCGGCTTCCGGTACCCCTGGAAGTACGCGGGGACACCGACCTGCTGCTCGTGGCCCTCGACGTCGCCGCGGACGATGATGCCGATGTAGAGCGCGTAGAGGCCGACGAGGACGACGGTGTCGAGGACGCCGATGCCGCCCATCGACCCCCCGCCGGTGAACGTCGCGGCGCTGAAGGGGACGAAGAAGGCGAACGTCGTCGCCGCCAGGAGGAACGTGATTTCGGTGGAGATGTCGCGGTCGAGGTGGACGACGTCGCCCAGGAACCCGGAGCGTCTCTCGACGGCCGGGTCGTTCGTCGAGTGCGCCTTGTAGACGGTGAACACCGCGATGGCGGACCAACCGATACCGATGAGGATGCGGTTCGCGCCGGTCATGTTGGCGACGGCGAGGTTGGCGGCCTCGGCCCCGCGTGGCGTCCCGATGTTAGCCCCTGCGGTCCACGCGTACAGCGCGTCGACGGCGTACTCCGGGGCGACGGCGAGGACCGCGAGGACGGCCAGTGCGAACGCGCGAGGGACGTCCTTCTCGGCCGTCTCCGCACCCCACGCGAGGAGGAACGACGCGCCGAGCACCGCGAGACCGCTCACGGCGACGGTGATGAGTGTCGCGAACGAGGTGTTGGTACCACTCGCCCAGGAGAGGAACCACGGGAGCGTGAGCGCCACCGCGAGCGAAACCGCGACGAGTGGGTGGCGCAATCGGGAGCTCATATCCGAGACGAGCAGAGCGACACTCATATCCATTCCCCTTTCCCACTGACTGGCCGTGGCACGTTCACAGGGCCCATCTCGCCGTGGACTGGCCGTCGCTGTGGACTTGCCGTCACCGTCCTCGAATCGACGGCGACCGGGAACGACTGCCGGCAGGCGGCATCAGACGAGGAAGGCGACGAACGAGGCGTAGCCGCACAGGAGGATGGCACCGTCGACCCGCGAGACGTCACGGCGGTGGAGCATGAGCGCCACGACGCCGACCGTGAACACGACGAGCACCGGGAGGTCGACCGCCACGACCGAGGGGGGAACGTCGACGGGGACGAACAGCACGAGGACGCCGAGCACGGCGAGGACGTTGTAGATGTTCGAGCCGACGACGTTAGCCACGCTGACGGCCCCCTCGTCGCGACGGGCGCTCACCACGCTCGTCGCCAGTTCTGGCAGGGAGGTGCCGAGTGCGAGGACGGTGAGGCCGACGACGCGCGGAGGGACCCCGAAGCCCGCGAGGAGGTCGGTCCCGCCCTCGATGAGCGCCCGAGCACCGAG
>NZ_JBEPXO010000011.1:0-57345 GCF_041641895.1 Salinigranum sp.
AGCTGCGGCCGGGACGGTGGCCGTCGGTGGCACGTTCTATCGACGCCCCAGGAGGGTCAGGGACACGGCTCCGGCGTAGACGCCGATGGCGACGACGACGATGGTGCCCCCGGTGGCGACGCCGTACGCGTACGACAGCGTCGTCCCCGCGAGGACGGCGACCTGTGCGGCGACGACCGCGAGCACGAGCGACTGCTTGAAGCTCCGCGCCACCTGCGTCGCCGCGGCGACGGGAACGACGAGCATCGCCGCGACGAGGATGACGCCCAGCATCTGCATCGCGCCGACGACGACGAGAGCAGTGAGGACGACGAGCAGCCGGTTCGTCCAGCGGACGTCGACACCGCCCACGCGGGCGGCCGCCTCGTCGAAGGTGACGAACACGAGCGGTCGGTACGAGACCAGCACCACGGCGACGACGAGGGCGCTCAGAGCGACGAGGAGTTCGACGTCGCCGCGCGTGATGGTCGAGAGGCTCCCGAAGAGGTACTGGTTGATGCCGACGGCGATACCGCCGCCCGTGAGGCTGATGAGGATGGTGCCGACGGCGAAGCCACCGGTGAGAACGACGACCATCGACACGTCGTTGTAGACGTCGGTGTACTCGGAGAGGGTCTGGATGAGGAGCGCACCCACGACGGCGACGACGAGCGCGGTGAGCGACGGCGACACCGGGGTCTCGAGGAGGCTACTGAGGAAGAGTCCGACGGCAACGCCCGCGAACGCGGTGTGGGCGAGGGTGTCACCGATCATCGCCAGCTGTCGGTGGATGAGGAAGGAGCCGACGAGCGGCGCGACGACGGCGATACAGACGCCAGCGACGAACGCCCGCTGCATGAACGGGTAGCCGAGCATCTCCGCGACGAAGGCGACGACGAGCGTGAGAGCGGGAGGGAGCGACATCGGTCAGTGTGGATGGTGGTGGTGGTCGAGCAGTCGCTGGTTCGCCCCGTACGCCTCGCGGAGCGCGTCGCTCTCGGAGAAGGCCAGCGAGTCGCCGTGGAAGAACAGCCGCCGGTTGAGACACGCCACCGTGGAGGCGTACGCCGTGACGACGCCGATGTCGTGTTCGACGAGGAGGACGGTGAGCCCCTGGTCGTTCAGGTCGCGGAGCAGATCGAAGAACGCCTCCCGGGACTCGGCGTCGACCCCGACTGTCGGTTCGTCGAGGGCGAGGAGATCCGCGTCGGCGGCGAGCGCCCGGGCGATGAACACGCGCTGGCGCTGGCCGCCCGAGAGCCGCGACACCAGTCGGTCGGACAGGTCGGAGATGCCGACCGTCTCCATGGCGTCGTCGACGCGCTCGGTGTCGCGCCGGCGGAGACGACGGAGGCCGGACCCGACGTGCGGGTAGCGACCCATCGTGACGACTTCGCGGACGGTGACGGGCATCCGACTCGCGGTCCCGGTCGTCTCCTGGGCGACGTAGCCGACGCGCGTCCCGTCCGTCTGCTCGTGAGCGGGGTCGCCGAACAGCGTGACCGTCCCCTGGTCGGGACGCAGCAGGCCCAGCATGAGTTTGAGGAGCGTGGTCTTGCCGGAGCCGTTCGGGCCGACGAGGCCGAGGAAGTCGCCCGCCTCGACCGACAGCGAGACCGCTTCGACGGCCGGACGACCGTCGTACGCGTACGTGACGTCGGTCAGTTCGAGGACCGTCATTCGGCACCGAGCGCCGCTGCCAGCGATGGCAGGTTCACCCGCTCCATCACGTCGACGAACCCCCAGCCCTCGTCGGCCCACTCGTCGGTGAGCGTCGGGACCGGTGTCAGCGGGAGCGCGTCTCGCGCACTCGTCTCCGCGACGAGTTGCTGTGCGGCGCGGTCGGACTCGAAGACGGGCGCGAGGACGTACTCGACGTCGTGCTCGTCGATGATTCGCTGTGCTCGCCTGACGTCCTGAGGCGTCGGTTCGTCGTCGGGGGCGACACCGGTGAGCGCCGCGACGTCGAAGCCGTACCGGTCGCCGAGATATCTGAACGAGTTGTGCCCGGCGACGAGAACGGTGTCCCTCGTGCGCCCGGCCAGTCGCTCGCGGTAGGTGTCGTCGAGCGCGGCGAGCCGGTCGGCGTACGCCGCGGCGTTCTCGGTGTACGCTGCCTCGTTCGCGGGGTCGACGTCGCGTAGTCCCGCCGCGATGTTCTCGACGGCCTGTGTCGCTCTGGTCGGGTCGAGCCAGAAGTGTGGGTCCGCCCCGGCGTGGTCGTGGTCGCCCTCGTCCGTCTCGTGGTCGTCGTGGTCGTCGTGCTCACCCTCGTCCGTCTCGTGGTCCGCTGCGTGGTCTCCCTCGTTCGTCCCGTGTTCGTCGTGCTCACCGTGCTCGTCGTGGTCGTCGGCGCCGGAGAGCAGGTCGATGCCGCGTCGGGCCTCGATGACTGCGACGTCGGCACCGTCCGACGCCAGGTTCTGGACCAGTCGGTCGGCCCACGGTTGGAACCCCTCGCCCACGTAGACGAACGCCGTTGCGTCGAACACGCGGCGCTGGACGTCGGGACCGGGCTCCCAGCCGTGTCCGTGCTGTCCGAACGGTACCAGATTTCGGACGCGCATCTGGTCGCCGGCGACGCGCCCCGTGAAGTCCGAGAACACGAAGAAAGAACTCTCGACCGTGTCCGCCGAACCAACCGAGCCGCCGGTGTTCGCCGCGCCGAGACAGCCGGCCAGCCCGCCCGCTGTGACCGCGGCCGTGCCGGCGAGGAAACGCCGTCTGCTCTGTCGCGTCATGTTAATAAATTCTACTCCGATATTAATATAACTTACCATCAGAGTCGAGTGGTTTGATAACGGTTGGGCGTCAGTGACACTCGGGAGCGAGAGGCGGTGAGTGATGGCGTCACTCGCTCGGGGGGTGCCGGGCGTCGAGTGTGGATGGAGGTGAGTCGGGACGTCCGACGGACTGGCTGTACTCTCGGTGAGGAACAGTGCGACGAACTCGACGCCGACGTCTACGCGACGCACGACGCGCGCGACGCCACTGGAGCAGAACAGGAGACGACCGAGACGTGTGCCGGGGTTCCCTCAGTCGTCTGCTGCCGGCGGGGTGGTCACCGGCTCGGCTTCGACGTCGGCTTCGGCTTCGACGACCGACCGTTCGTCGCCGTCGACCGGTACCCAGCCGCGGGTCCCCTCGTAGTGAAACGCGCGGTGGTCCTGTTCGGGGTCGACGACGGTCAGCGAGAGCCAGCCGTTGTCCAAGAGTTCAGTCAACGCCGCGTGGTCGGCCAGGACACCGGCCACGCGCTCGATCGGCGCGTGGACGACCGTCGAGAGTCGGAGCGGCTGGTGGTACGGTTCGTCGTCGGCGCTCATCAGGGACTGCAGCGGGAGGCCGGTCATCAGGTCGCCGCCGTTCCCCTGGTAGACGCCGACGTTGCCGACCGGGTTGTGGGTCACCTTCGAACCGCTGCCGTAGACGGCGTTGTCGACCGTCGCGAAGTAGTACTGCGTGTTGATCCACTGGGTGACGACCATCGGGCCGGTCATGATGACCTCGAGCGCGTCGCCGTCCGGGTCGGTCGTCCAGTCGTACGAGTGGAGGAACGACCGGCCGTCGAGGTCGAGTCCATCGGTGAGCGCCCGCGGCCCGACGACGAACCCGGCGTTGCCGGCCAGTCCCCACTCGGGACGCGTCTCCGCCCAGTCGGCGGCACGGCGCTCGGTCTCGCGGACGCCCGACTCCAGGTCGGCGGTCCCCCCCATGTCGCCGACGCGTTCGGCCGTCGCGCCGGCACGGGCGGCTTCGAGGTCCGAACGGAGCCGCTCGACGTCGTCCTCGTGCGACGAGGGCACGTCGTCGGCGTACAGGTCCACCTCGTCGGTGGTCGTGTTGTGTTCGGCCGCGACGAAGACCGTGTCCTCGGGGACGTCGATGCCGCGTTCGCGGAGTTCCGCCCTGACCGCCTCGTCGTTGCAGATGGCCGCGAGCACACGGGCGTTCGGGCCGCCGTGGTTGCCGGCGCAGGCACCACAGTCGAGGCTCGAAGCGAACGGGTTGTTCGCCGTCTGGCTGCCGTGGCCGGCAAAGACGACGACGCGGGCGAACTCCTCCCAGCCCATGAGTTCGAAGGCGGCCGCCGCGTACTCGACCTTCTCGTCGAGGAAGAGTCCCTCGCGGAGTTCGTGGACGGAGTCGGGGTTGTAGTCGACCGAGGGCTCACAGAACTCGTGGTCGTCGGGGACGCGCGCGTCGACGGCGTCGAGGACGTCGTGGACGCGCCCGGGCAGGAGCGTCCGGGCGGTCAGGCCGACTCCGTATCCGACCCCGGCGCTCTCGACGAAGCTGAACGCCGTCGCGGCGTTCGACTTGAGGCTCTCCACCGCCGTCTTCACCGCTCCGGAGAGGGCGTGCCAGCGGTCGTGTTCGGCGTGCCGGTCACCCGCCCCCGTCTTCGTCGGATAGTCGGCGATGCGGTGCTGTGCGTCGAGAATCGGCGGACAGGCGTCCACGGTCACGTCGGACCCGTACCCGGTGTACCGCATCGGGATGCCGAAGAACCCGGCGTAGCCGTGGGTCTCGTACTCCCCGACGGCCTCGATGTGCCGGCGGATGATTTCGGACCGCGGGTCGATACAGAAGACCAGCTGGGCGTCCGGGCGGCCCCCGTCGGGCGTCGCAGCCTCGGCCTCCGCGAGCGACGCGCTCGCGTCGGTGAGCGAGTCGACCAGTTCCGCGCGGTAGGTCGATTCCCACGCCGTCAGCCAGACGTCCGCGAGCGGGCGGTCACCCGCGTCGCCGTCGGCGCGCTCGTCCTCGCTCGCCGGTGCCTCCGCAGGAGCGAGGGGGGCGTCGAACAGGTCCGCGAGCGCCAGACGCACCGCCAGGTACTCCGGCAGCGTAATCGGGTACGACGACTGCCAGGCGTCGCCGGCGGCGGCACGCTGTTTGACGAACCCCGTCCAGCCCGGGAGCGCGGCGAGGTGGAACTCGAAGACGTCCTTCCACTGGCCGACCGGGTAGTCGACGAGGCAGTCCTGGATGGCGGCGACCGGACTGTCCGGGAGCGTCGCGAGCGTCTCCCGCTCCGGGATGTCCCGGTCGTGCGGCGCGACGGTGCGGAACGCCTCGTAGAACCCCTTCTCGCGGTTCGGCATGGACCACTCCGCCCGCCCCTGGTCGAGGAAGGCCGCCAACCACTTCGTCAGGACGGCGTCGACCCGGTCCGTGGCCGTCGACGCCGTGTCGAGCGTCTCGGGCGCGGCGTCCGCCGCCTCCGCCATGCGGTCGAGCGACGTCTCGGGGTCGCACTCGTAGCCGCTGGTCGTCAGTTCGGCTCGCAGGACGGCCGGGTCGATTTGTCCGGACTCCCACGCCCGACGGAACGTCTCCACGCTCGGGTAGCCGTCACCGCCGAGCAGCCGTTCGGCGCTCGCGACGGCCTCGTGGAACGGCTGGTGCTCGAACCCGTCGAGCGGGTTGGCGGTCACGAACGAGTGGAGCGGCCAGACGGAACCGACCGCGTCGGCCGCCGCGTCGATGCTCTCTTCGATAGCTGGTTCAGTACTCATGGTAGTCCTCCGAGGAGGTAAGCAGGGTTTCCGAGGCGGGCTGTCCCGCGTTCAACAGGGTCACGTACAGGCGCGTGCTGTGCCGGTAGACGCCGCTCTCGATGGCGAGATACGCCAGGAGGAACGCGACGGCGACGAGACCGTGAACCACCGTCAGTTCCGCCGGTTGGCCGACGGCGGGGAGGCCGGCCAACAGCCCGTCGACGGCACGGTACACCCCGGCGTAGATGGCGAGCGCCGGGAGAGCCACTAGCGGGACGAGTCCGTAGCGAACCGCGGAGCGGAGCGCCGTCCGTCCGACGATGTCCCGGGTGGCCTGCAGGACGGTCAGAACGACGACCAACACGAGCAAGAGGCCGGTGTTCAGTCCCGTTCCCTTCCCGGTGAGCGCGGCGAACAGGACGCCCCCCGCGACGGCGGTGGCGACGACGACGACGACGCCGACGAGGCCGACCGAACCGGTCGGGTTGCGCTCGGTGGGGCTCTCGTGTGTGACCCGCTCCCCCGACGCGAGGAACTGGTAGGCCTTGTAGAACCCGTGCAGGACGAGGTGAGCGATGGCGGCCCCGAAGAAGCCGAGGCCGGCCTGCATGATCATGAAGCCCATCTGGCCGACCGTCGAGCAGCCGAGTTCCCCTTTGACGTCCGTCTGGACGGTCTTCAGGAGTTTCCCCGTCAGGGCGCTCGCCGCACCGACGAGCACCACCGCGAGCATCACCCCGGCGTCGACGGTGACGACCGGCGCGAAACGGACCAGCAGAATCCCGCCGGCGTTGACGAAGCCGGCGTGCATCAGTGCCGAGGCCGGCGTCGGGGCCGTCATCGACGAGAGCAGCCACGTGTGGAACGGAACCAGCGCCGACTGGACCATCGCGGCCAGCAGGAGCGCACCGGCGGCGAACAGGACGACCGTCGACGGGGTGGCCCCGGGCGTCGACACGAGGCCCGACACCGTCGTCGTTCCGGTGTGCCACCACATCGTCCCGAGCGCGACACCGAGGAGCGCGCTACTCGCGAGGAAGTACCGACGGGCGAGGGAAGCCGCGGCCCGCGCCTGTGGCCACCCGTCGACGTAGCCGACGAGGCTGGCCATCACGACGCCCATCACGAGCCACGCGCCCCAGAACAGCACGAGGCTGTCGGCCGCGACCAGCACCATCACGGCCAGCGTGAACGCGAACACGCGGACGAAGAACCGGTCGACGTTCCGGCTCCCGGCCATGTAACGCCGCGAGTAGCTGTGAACGATTCCGCTGAAGAAAGTGACCGTCACCCACATCAGGACGGTGAGCCCGTCGACGGCGACCAGTCCGCTCAGTCCCCACGTCTCGCCACTCCCGACGTACAGTGCCAGCGCGCCCAGACTCACACCCCACAGGAGCCACACGAGTCGCGTCGACACGACCGGTACGCGCGATTCGTCGCCGCTCGGGGTCGGAAGCTGTCCCACCGTCGTCGTCTCGGTTTCCTGTGGCATCGTTTGATTCGTCGACGACCGGTGACCGCGACGACCACCCGCGAGCACAGTCACCGGCCGCCCTCACCCTATGACGAACATATTAGTTATTAAATCTACTGATTTGACCAAACTGTTCTCTATAACCCATATTATAGAACATTATGGTCTTCGCAGGGAGCGCACCTCTGGCTGGACGGCTGGCGGTCACGAGAAGGTCGTGCCTGGTGGCGACGTCTCGGCGAGGGGTACGAGACGTCGGAGCCGGAACGCCGCGGGGAACGGGGGCCGGGCGTCGCGGCCTACGGTTCGTCGTCGGAGCGCCGTTCCGGGTCGAACTTGCCGAAGGGGGTCGTCTCGTGGCTCCGGACGAGGACTTCGTCGGCGACTCTCAGCCCCATCTCGAGGAGTTCCTGTGCGACGGGCGTGATGTCGTTGTCGGACTCCCCGACGGCGGTGACCAGCAGGTTCTGTTCGCCCGTCACCAGCTCCTGCACGGAGACGACGCCGTCGATGTTCAGGATGTCGGGAATGAGGTCGCCTCGTTCCGGAATCGAGGCGGTGCAGAAGAGCAGCATCCGGAGCGGGTAACCCGACCGCTGGTAGTCGACCTCTGCGCTGTACCCCTTGATTATCCCGTCCGCTTCGAGGCGTTTGATACGCTTCCGGACGGTACTGTCCGAGGTGCCGGCGCGCTCCGCGATGTCACCTGACGACGGGTTCCGGGCGTCCTCCTGTAACGTGTACAGGATGGCCCTGTCCACGTCGTCGATGTCCGTCTCGCTCATACCCGTAGGTCCGCGGCAAAGCTACTTTAGCGTTGTACGTCGGTCGGGTGCAGGACCGGTCCCCCACTCCGGAACCGAACGGACGACAAACTTCATGCGTTCTGGTACCAATCCACGAGAAGATGGACGTCGACGAGTTCGTGGGCCTCACCAGACGGTGGTCGGTTCTCGACGCGCTACGTGAGGGACCGCTGGACCGGCAGGACCTCCAGGGACGGGTGGGCGTGTCGCGGCCGACGATTCACCGACAGGTGCGGGCGCTCGACGAGGGTGGACTGGTGACGAAACGGGACGGGGCCTTCGCGCTCACGCCGGTCGGAGAACTCGCAGCCGCCGAGTTCGCACGCGTGTTCGAGACCATGGACGCCGTCGCCGCACTGGGCCGAGTCGTTCGCTGGCTTCCGGTTCGGGCGTTCGACTTCGACTTCGACCGTTTCCGAGACGCGGAGGTCGTTCTGCCACACCCGAACGACCCGCTCGCGCCGACCAGACGGATGCTACAGCAGGTCCACGCGGCGGAGCACATCCGCATGGTCACGTACACGTTCCTGCCGGAGGGGAACCCGGCCACCAGACGGTGCTTCGTCGGCGAGGACCAGTGCTTCGAGGAGGTGCTGGACCCGGCGCTCATCGAGACACTCCTCGCCGACCCGAAATCCACTGCGCACCTCGGGAACTGCTCGCGCAGGGAACGCGCGTCGCGATCGCCGCCGAGCCGGTGCCCGTCATCCTGACCATCGCAGACGAGACGGTGATTATCGGAGCCGTCGACGGGGGTGGGAGGCCACAGGGCGTCATCGTGACCGACGACGAGAGCGTCCGAACGTGGGCCGAGGAGACGGTCGACGGCTATCTCGCGGCGGCCGATCCGATGACGCTGGAGGATGTCGAGACACGGGCGGTGGCCGCCGACGGCGGGACGTGACCGAGGCGCCGACCCGGTGTCTGGACTAGTCGACCCGTTCGGGGAGCCGACCCAGGAACTCGAAGCCGTACTGGGCGCCGGTCGCGAACACCGACCGGAGTGTCTCTTCGGTCGGCTCGACGGGGTCGGGGAGCGACCGGGTTTCGGTCCGCTGACCGACCGCTCTGAAGAACCCTTCGCCACCACCGGGGGTCATGACCGCGACGACGCGACACACGTCGTCGCTCTCGTTGGCGAACCCGTGTCGCTCGCCGCCCGGCACGTAGCCGGACGCTCCCGGGCGGAGGATTTCGTCCCGTCCGTCGGCGTGGAGCCGTGCCTCACCCTCGACGGCGTGGAACACCTCGCTCTGCTCGTGCGTGTGAAGGCCGTTCTCGAACCCCGGGGGGACCAGCATATCGAGGACCAGATACTCGCCGTCGGTCGTCTCGGCGTCGGCGGTAATCGACACCGTCGCACCGAGGACGTGGTAGTGGTCGTGGTCGTGCGCGTTTCGGCTCTCGGGTTCGGGGTTGTGACTCGTCATCAGTTCTCCGACGGGGAGCGGACGTGGAGCCGACGTCGGGTGGTCCAGACCCGTCCCGTCGACCGTCTGGAGGCCTCGGGAGGGATTGTAGTTACCGGCCGAGAACGTCTCATCCGCCGAGAGAGCGGGGTCGGCGTGGTCGTCCGCCAATGGGAGCGCCGACCGCCGTTCGCTGAGCGCGACGGGCAGGGGTCCCGGACTGGTGCAGGGTTCGCTGCTCGTGTTGCTCACCGCGGCATCCGTGGGCCCTCGGGAGTTCAGGTGTCACTGCTCACTGGCGTTCGCAGGAACGCATGGGCCCTAGGGGGTTCGAACCCCTGACCACCCGGTTATGAGCCGAGCGCTCTGACCACTGAGCTAAGGGCCCGTATCTCGGGAGAACAGGTCCCCGGTCTTAGAAGTAGCGACTCGGGGTGCCGTCGCACGAATCGTCGCGTCCACACCGCTGACTCCGAGGGTGAGAATCGGAGAAGCGCCATCGCCAGGACTCGAACCTGGGACCACCTCGTCTCTGCGGGAAACAGCCCGGGGCTACTCCCCGTAACAGCGAGGCGCTCTACCAGCTGAGCTACGATGGCAAGCATACCTTGCTACCCCAGGACTACTGAAAGTGGTTTCGCTTCGTCGCAGGTACGTACAACAGTACGGCCGGAGAAGGTGGGCGTAATGAGCGACGACACGAGTCACTTCGCACGGCTCGATGGACCGCATCTTCGAGGACAGGCCACGGAGGCAATCGTCACAGCCGAGTTCCTCAAGCGTGGCATCCCGGTTCTCGTACCTGCGTACGACAACGAGCCGTACGACCTCGTCATCGACTACGGTGGCGGGTTCCACCGCTTGCAGGTAAAGACGGGATACGACCACAACGGAACGATACGTTCGAGACAGTCAGTACGCGGGCTCGGTCCGACGGTTACGAACGGAGTGACTACCGCGAACGCGTGGACTACTTCGCGGTCTACAGCCCGACGACGGAAGAGACGTATCTCGTGGACTCGACGACGCCGCGGCTGGAAAGATGCAGCTCAGATACGAGCCCCCGGCGAACAATCAGAAGCGGGGAATCAACTGGCACGAGGCGTACGAACTGGACGTGGTACTAGAGCAGGTGGGATGAAGAGAAGCGCCATCGCCAGGACTCGAACCTGGGACCACCTCGTCTCTGCGGCGAACAGCTCGGAACTACTCCCCGTAACAGCGAGGCGCTCTACCAGCTGAGCTACGATGGCTCGCGTCGCAATCGACGCACTCTCCCGTACTGGAGATGATTTGATAGGGCTTTCGTTTTCACCCGCCTGCGGCACGGCGGCGCACGGCGTCAGGGGGACCGACACGCTTTCGCGCGGGGGCGGACAAGCGACTCCGATGACCGAACTCGAGGCAGTCGTGGCCCGGGTCGACGAGCGCGTCGCGCCCGACGCGGCCGAGCGCGAACGGCTGGCGGCGGCGGTCGACGAGCTCCGGACGCGGGTCGAACGTGCCGTCGAAGCGGAACTGCCGTCCGAAGTCGCCGCCGGGACCGACGTCCTCCAGGTGGGGTCGACCGCACGCGGGACGTGGCTGGCGGGCGACCGGGACATCGACCTCTTCGTCCGGTTTCCCGCGGACGTCGACCGCGCGGCGCTCGAACGGTACGGTCTCGTCGTCGGGCGGGCAGTGCTCCCTGAAGGCCACGAGGAGTACGCCGAACACCCGTACGTCACCGGCACGTTCGAGGGCTTCGACGTCGACCTGGTCCCGTGTTACGACGTCGAAGACGCTTCGCAGACGCGGTCGGCCGTCGACCGGACGCCGTTCCACAACGCCTACCTGACCGAACGAATCACGCCTGCCCTCGCGCGCGACGTGCGTGTGTTCAAACGCCTGCTCAAGGCCGTCGGCGCGTACGGCTCGAACCTGCGGACGAGAGGCTTCTCGGGGTACCTCACGGAACTGCTCGTGGTGGAGTACGGAGGCGTCGTTCCCCTCCTGGAGGCGGCCGCCGACTGGCAGCCGCCCGTGACGTTCGACCCCGAAGCGCACGGGACGCGCGACCACGACGACCCGCTCGTGGTCGTCGACCCGACCGACCCCGCGCGCAACGTCGCCGCCGTCTGTTCGGCCGCGAACGTCGCGCGACTCCAGCACTACGCCCGCGACGTCGTCGACGACCCCCGAACGGAGCTGTTCTTCCGGGGAGAGCCCGCGCCACTCGACGAACAGGCGGTCCGTGACCACCTCGAACGCCGGGGGACGACGCCGCTCGCCGTCCGATTCGAGGCACCCGACCTCGTCGACGACCAGCTCTACCCCCAGCTACGGAAGTCGCTGAACGGGCTCGGGAGTGAACTCGACCGGCTCGGCTTCGGCGTCCTCCGGGCGGAGGCGTGCGCCGACGACCACGCGGTCCTCCTGTTCGAAGTCGAGTCCGCGACGCTCCCGGCCGTCGAGCGTCACGAGGGGCCGCCGGTCCACGTCCGGTCGCACGCAGAGGGGTTCTTCGAGGCGTACGTCGACGACGAGGGAGTGTACGGCCCGTTCATCGACGACGACCGGTACGTGGTCGAGCGATCCCGAGAGTGGACGGTCGCCCGGGTGTTCCTCGAGAGCGACGCGGTGTTCGACGTCGCGCTCGGCAAGCACGTCGAGTCGGTACTCGAGGAGGGGTACGAGGTCCTCGCCGGAGCCGAGGTGGCGACGCTGGCCGAGGAGTTCGGAGTGGAACTGCGGACGTACTTCGAGCCGCAGCCGTGACCGACACCGAGAGCAAGAACAAGAGCTAGACCGAAGCCGGACGCGGACTCAGAGGCCGAAGGCGTCGCGGACGTCGTCGACGAGGAGTTCGGTCTTCTCGTTCGGACCCTCGTCCGGGTCGATGGGACGGCGGCCGTCGAACGTCTCGTGGACCGTCGCAACCCCGTCCGAGAGGGTGTCGAGGCCGTAGCCACCTTCGAGGACGAACGAGAGGCCCGCGTTAGAGGACTGGGCGACGTCGCGGACGCGGTCGGTGAGGAGCGCGTACCCCTCGGTGGAGACGCGCATCCGCGAGATGGGGTCGTGGCGGTGCGCGTCGAACCCGGCGCTGACGACGAGGAGGTCGGGGTCGAACTCGTCGAGCGCGGGAGCGAGCGTCTCGTCGAGGGCGTAGAGGTAGTCGCCGTCGCCCGCGCCCGCCGCGAGGGGGACGTTGAGGGTCGTCCCCTCACCCTCGCCCGCACCCGTCTCGGCGACCTTCCCGGTGCCGGGGTAGAGGCCGTCCTCGTGGAAGGAGGCGTAGAAGACGTCGCCGCGGTCGTAGAAGATGTCCTGCGTCCCGTTGCCGTGGTGGACGTCCCAGTCGAAGATGGCGACCCGGTCGACCTCGCCGTCGTCGAGGAGCGCCTGGGCGGCGACGGCCGCGTTGTTGACGAAACAGAAGCCCATCGCGTCGTCCTCGACGGCGTGGTGTCCCGGCGGGCGGCCGAGGGCGAACGGCGTGTCGCGGCCGTCCGCTCCCGCGACAGCCTCCCGTGCGGCCCACTCGGCGAGGCCGGCACTCGCGAGCGTCGCCTCCCACGTCGACACGCTGGCGACCGTGTCGGGGTCCCAGTTGCCGCCGCCGTCCTCACAGAACTGCTTGATCTCCGTGACGTAGTCGGGGTCGTGGACCGCCTCGACGCGCGCCTGCTCGACGGGCGCGGACTCGACGTACTCGACGCCGTGACGCTTCGCGAGCGCGCGCCTGATGGCGCGTAGTCGGTCCGGCGTCTCCGGGTGCCGCGAGCCGGTGTCGTGCTCCAGACAGACCTCGTTGTAGCCGAACTGCATGGCTACGTGAAGAGGGCGAAGTACGTCTCGATGTCCTCCGCCTGGATGGTTCGGCGGTCGGCGTGGCGAGCCAGGATGGCCGCTGCCGCCGCGACGTTGTCGGCGTAGTCCTCGAGCACGTCCGCCAGTGCGATGCGTGCCTCCATCGACACCCGGTAGCGATCGTCGATCCGGAGACGGGCGATGCGGTCGACCGGCGCGACGGGGAGTTCGAGCGCCTCCCGGTCGACGACCTGCTCGACGTCGAAGTCCGCGGCCATCAGCGTCTTCCGGCCGTCCGTCGTCGCATGCTCGGCCGCGTCGACGGCCAGCGACGCCCCGTGCTCTTGGATGCGCCGAGCGAGTTCCTCCGCGGCGTCGGCGCTCACCCGGAGCTCACCCGCGTTGCGTCGGATGATAGAGTCGACCGGGGCGAACGGGAGCTCGACACTCATACACAATTATCCAGGTTACCCGCCGTATAATCCTTTCCGTCGCCAGCCGAACGAGCGGCTCAGAAGACGTCTTCGGCGTCGATGCGGCCGTCACGGACGCGTCCGCGAACGGTCACCTCCTCGCCGAGGCGGAGGCTGGCGTCGGTGTCGACGCTGTACGTCTCCGTGCCGTCGTCGAGCACGACGGGGCTTCCGGCCTGCACGACCGTGCCCGTGAACTCGATTTCGTCGCGTTCGCCGGTGGTGTCGTCGGCGGACCCGGCAGTGGCGGCGTCGGCAGTCGACGACGCGGACGCGGTCGACGACGATGACGACGCGGACGAGTCGGACGCGGAGTCGAACGAACTCAGACTCCCCTGGCTTTCGCTCCCTCCGGACGTCGTGGTCGCGGCGGTGGCTGCATCGTGGGTCGGGGCGTCGTCCGGCCGCTCGTCGAGCACCGAGACGGTCGAGCGCCAGTTGGCCGAACACTCCAGTTCGTCCTGCCACCCGTCCTTGACCTGGACGTCGGTGAAGACGGCGTACTGGCCGAGGTCGACGTCGACGTCGGCCTTGTCACCCCAGAGTGCCACCCGGATGTCGCCAGTGTCGTCCTTGATGCGGACGTTCCGCACCTGCCCCTGCGAGCCGTCGTCGCGGTCGAACGTCCGCTTCTCGTCGAGTTCGATGACCCCGCCCGCGACGTCGACGGTCTGGCCGATCTCCAGCGCCCCGATGGGGTCGGTCTCGGGGACGTAGTCGATGTCCTCGTCGATGGGCTCGACGCTCCCGCGATTGCCGACGTGGAGTTCGAGGTCACCGTCGCGTTCGCGGACGTAGCCGTCGACGACTTCGACGGACTCGCCCTCGGAGAACTCGGTCGCGAGTGCCGCGCGCTCGTCCCAGAGCGTGACTCGCACGCGCCCGGTCGGGTCGCCCAGCACGAGGTTGGCGACTTTGCCCTCGGTGCCGTCGTCGCGGTCGAACGTCCGGACCGAGTCTGTCGCGAGCACCCGGCCGGAGAGGTTCACGTCGGAGAGGCCGAGCGAGAGGTCCTCCACCCGGTAGGTGTCGAGCACCTGGACGTCCACGTCGGCCTCGTCGTCGGGTTCGACGCGGTCGACGTTCACTTCGACGCCGTTGTAGCCGTCCTTTGGACGGCCCGCGATGCGGAGTACCTGACCGACCTCGAGTTCGTCGACGGCCGCCTCGGCCGCGTCGTCCCACAGCGCGGCGCGGATACGCCCGGTCTCGTCGGCGACTTCGACGTTCACGACTCTCCCCTCGGCGTCCTCACCGTCGCGGTCGAACGTCCGGAGTTCGCCGACGCTGACCACCTTGGCGACGAACTTCACCTCGTCCATGCCGGGTTCGATGTCGGCGATGCCCGACACCTCGCCGCCGGCGTCCTCCAGCTCGTGGGCGACGAGCATCGCGGCAGTCTCCTCGTCCGCGAGCCCCCCCATCTGTTCGACCTTCTCCTGGACGGCGGCCTCGAACTCCTCGAAGTCGACGTCCGGGGAGACGTCCTCGTAGACATCCTCGATGGCACCCATAATCCGTTCAGCACCAGGGTAGAGTCGCGCTTAAGACTTGTCTTTGGTCCCGTAGAACGGGTTCGATAGCCCTCACGGCCGTCGATTTCGACTGATTTGCCCGGAACAGCATCGACCGGAGGTAGGCGCGGGTTCGTACTTGAACCTACGCCCCGTCGCGGCCGACGCGGACGACTTCGCGCCGGCCGTCGACGTCGTCGTGGACGACGCTGACCACCTCGGGAACGGCCCCGTCCATCACCACGCGGACCTCGTAGCCCAGCGGGACCAGCGCCTGGGTGCAGCCCACATCCCCGCGGCGTTCGACCTCACTGGCGACGACGACGGTGAGCAGGTCGTTCGCGGGGTCGTACGAGACGTCGGCGAGGGCCGGGACGGCACAGCCGTTCGGACCGTGGGCACAGCCAGTGACGGTCACGCCGTCGTCCCCGAAGCGGACACTCGCCGTTCCGGGGTTCTCGCACCGACCGGTGTCGGTGAGCGACGTCTCGACGAAGCGCGGGTGGGTAGCGGTCCCGCTCCCGTCGCTGCCGTCGTCGGTACCGTCAGCGTCCTCGGTACCGCTGTTCTCGGCGACGGGAGGTGCCCCACCACCGAGGCAACCGGCGGTGGGCGTCGTGAGCGCGAGACCGAGCGTCGAGAGAAGGGCGCGCCGTCGCATGTGAGCGACGTCTCCGGCCGGAGGGATAGTCGTTGGCGAGACACAAGCCCGGCTTTGTGTTACGGCAGTGTGCGACTGTCTGCCGTCGACCGACGGAACCGTAACCGTCTTAAGCCGGACGGGCCTCTGCTCAGGTGAGTCCTGATAGGGTAGTGGACTATCCTCTTGGCTTGCGGAGCCAGGGACCGGAGTTCAAATCTCCGTCAGGACGCTCATTTCATTCGCGACCTGACGTGCCCCACACCCACTGCGTTCGTGTGGGACTCCGTCAGGACGTCATTCTTCCGAGGCCAAACGGCGAGTGACCTCCGTGTCACTCGCCTCTGCCGAGGCTGCTGACTCGACACGAAGATTTGAGCAGACCGGGCGCGCACAGCGAAGCGAGCACGTCCGGATGAGTTCAAATCTCCGTCAGGACGCTCACTTCGTCACCGGAAGCAGCGCTTCCAGTTGCTCGCGGGACCCGTGGTCCCGCGCTGTTCGCGGCCTGACGTGCCCCACACTCGCTCTGCTCGTGTGGGACTCCGTCAGGACGCTACATTTTACAAGTGCAAAAACGGTGAGCGACGTTTCCGCCGTTCCACGAAACTATCGGGTTTTCACACTAGACAGCGGCGAGCACAATCAGAGAGTACTGAAAAGCGCTCAATATGTGTACAATCGTTGTGTGAAATATAGAATACATCGAGACGCCAGACAGTGTTCCGTTATACTACGAAGAACAGGGCGAGGGTGAGACGATTCTCCTCGTTCACGGCTGGACGTGCAACGCGGAGTACTGGTGGCGCGAGAACATCCCGGCGCTCGCAGAGACACACCACGTCGTCGCACCCCGACCTCCGTGGGCACGGACTCTCGGGAAAGGCCGACGACGGACACACGCTGGCGCAGTACGCACGCGACATGCGTCACGTCATCGAGTCACTCGACCTCACCGACGTGACGTTCGTCGGCTGGTCGATGGGGACCGAAATCGCGTTGAGCTACTTCGAGCAGTTCGGAAGCCAGGACGTCCGTACGTTCGGATTCGTCGACCAGAGTCCGTGCTGGCACATGGACGATGGCTGGGAGTACCCACTGTTCGGCGAGTTCTGCTCCGAAGCAGCCAAAGGGGTCGTCGAGGCGTTACAGACCGACCGGGCGGGCTTCGTGAAGGGACAGGTCATCCCTGCGTTCTTCGTCGAACAGCAGTCGGAAGCGAAGGTAGACGAGATATTCGCGGAGACGATGAAGACGCCGACGCCCGTGACGGTCGCGATGTTCGAGGAGATGGCGTCCGCGGACTTCCGAGACGTGGTGAGCGAGGTCGACGTCCCGACGCTCCTCCCCTACGGCGGACAGAGCGCGGTCTTCCCGGGGGATATCGGAGCGTGGATGCACGAGCAGCTCCCCGACTCGGAGCTCGTGATGTTCGACGGGAGCAGCCACTGCCCGTTCGTGGAGGAACCGGCGAAGTTCAACCGTGAACTCAGTGGCTTCGTCTCCGGACTCAGCAGTCGGGACGTCGGCGTCGCCGGGAGGTCCTGATACTGTCGGTTGTGAGAGGCAAGACGGGACGCCACCGATTCGAGGCCGACGACGACCGGTACCCAGCGACGACACCTCCTTCGAGCCGACGTCCCGTTCGCTTCGTCTGTGGGCGACACGACAGTCGCCCGCATGGCCAGCGAGACGACTCGTCGTCTCGCGCTGCTCACGGGACTCCCGGCGGGTCGAACACAGGAGACACGGCGCGGGACCCGACCTGGGGTGTCCTGGTCGTGTCAGTCGTGAAGAGGGCCGCCTGCGAGAGGGAGAGGAGTGAGGAGCAGCCAACGGCCCTCCAGAAGCTGCTTTACGCCCGATACGTTTAAGACTTTTTTCTGACACTTGTGGCGTGATACAATATGGGTTCAAATTTCGCCGAGCACAACGTTTCGTCTCGGCGTAGAGTTCCTGGACGTGCAAAGGTGCCTGCCCACGTTCCCGTGCGCCTTCGGACCGGGACCAGTTGGTTCGAGCCGGCTCGTCGAGACTTCTCTCGACGACTCGACGGAGGGGCGCTCCTTCTCGACGTGGCGGCGGGTCCACTCACGCGACGGCGGCGAGAGCGAGCGTCCGTTCACGCGGTGTCGTACGGGTCGTCAGAGTCGTCCGAGTCGTCCGAGTCGTCGGAGGCGTCCGCGTCGGCGACGTCCTCAACTGAAAGCGACGGGCCGAATCGCGGTGAGGGCCGTGCCGTGGGTGGGTCATCTCGCTGACGGGTGACCCACGTCTCGTGACAGTCGGGGCAGTAGTTGCCCTTGTACGCGTTCGTGAGCAGGTAGCGGGTCCCGCAGTCGATGCAGACGCACCCGCTGGTCGCGTGCCAACCGGAGCGTCGGGTGTGACGTGCTACCACAATTCAACGAAGACACGCACATACATAAGTATAGCAGCGCTACTGACCGAACTGATAATAACTAACACGATGCCGAGTATGCACGACGCGCTCACCGCCGGCGTCGCCGTCTACAACGCCGGAGAGCACCACGCAGCCCACGACGCCTGGGAGGCGACGTGGCTCGAACTCGAGACGGGGACGGACGACGAGCGGTTCCTCCACGGCCTCATCCAGTTCACCGCCGTCGTCTACCACGGGCGACGACGGAACTGGAGCGGAGCGGGAAAACTCGCGCGGTCGGCGGGGGGGTATCTCGACGGGTTAGCCGCCGACTACCGGGGTGTGGACCTCGCGAGGGTCCGGGCGTACCTCGCTCGCGTCGCGGCCGACCCCGAGTACGTCGAGCGTGCACGCCCGCCGTCGCTCCGCTACGAGGGGGACGAACTCGGTGCCGCGGCCCTGTCGCTCGACGCCCTCGACGTCGCGGCAGCGGTCGTCGCGGAGGAGTACGGCTTCGACGAGGACGTGGTCGCGCGGGCAGTCGTGTACGCTCGCGAGGAGGAACGAACCGCTCAGTCACGGTTTCGGGCGCTCGTCGTCGACTTCGTTCAGGACGCGGCGCGGCGTGGCCTGGTCTACGACCGCCTGCGCGACCACGTCCAGCGGCGGCGGCGAGAAGAGACCGACGTCGAGGGGTTGTTCGAGTAACGAGCGCGGGAGACTACTCCGCGAGGTGTTCCTTCGGCGTACCGTCGGCGTGGTAGTCGGCGGAGTTGTCCTGTGGGTCGTAGCCCAGGACGTCCCGCGCACGGTCGATAGAGTAGTACTTCCGGTCGTTGTCGGAGATACCGTAGACGACCTCGTACTCGTAGTCGGCCTGCAGACAGCAGTCGAACAGGTGGGCACAGTCGCGGTAGGAGAGCCACATCGCCTGGCCGCGTTCGTAGTTCCGCGGTGGGTGGCCGCGGGTGAGGTTGCCGATACGGACGCAGACGACGCTCATTCCCGACTCGTCGTGGTAGTACCGTCCGAGTGTCTCGCCGGCGGCCTTCGAGACGCCGTAGAGGTTCCCCGGTCGGGGGAGTTCGGAACCGTCGAGGCGGAACTGGTCGTCGGTCCGGTACATCTGCGGCGTGCGGTCTTCCGTCTCGTACGCGCCGACGGCGTGGTTCGAGGAGGCGAACGCGAACTTCTCGACGCCGGCGTTGGCGGCGGTTTCGAGCATCGTCTGCGTGCCGTCGATGTTGTTCCGGAGGACGGAGTCCCACGGGGCTTCGGGACGGGGGTCACCCGCGAGGTGGACGACCGCACCGACGCCGTCGACGGCGTTCCGGACGGCGTAGTCGTCGGTGACGTCGGCGACGAACACGTCGGCGTCAGATACGGTGTCGGGAATCTTGTCGCTCGACAGGGGTTCGCGGTCGAGGAGTCGCCAGTGGTAGCGGTCGCCGAGGTGGCCGAGGATGGCCTGCCCGACGCGACCGCCCGCCCCCGTCAAGAGAACCGGCTTGTCCATTCGAGTTGTCGTTGTGCGTGGGGGGCGTAAGTAAGGTGCGGTTCGAACGGGGGCAGTCGCCCGACGCCGTGCGGGACCGTCGACCGTTCAGCGGCGCGCCGTCGGTCGTTCCCGCCACCGGGCGGTCGCGGGGAGACCCGTGGACTCTTGCGGGACCGGCCCCCAGTGCCGCCATGGCTACCGACGCAGAACAGGCGTGCTTCGAGGCGGGCATCAAGTTCGGTTCGCTCTACCACCAGTTCGCGGGGACGCCCGTCTCGCCGGACAGTATCGAGAGCCTCGAACGGGCGATGGAGGAGGCCATCGAGAACCAGCCGTACTGTGTGTCCGTCTCGGTCGACATCCACGAGGAGCGCGTCGCCGCCGCTATCGACCACGAGAACGGCTACACCGAACTCACGGGGAGCCTGATGGACGTCGAGATGCGCATCGAGTACGAGGCGCGGGTGGTCCGGACGCGGATGGAGATGGACGCGGGCTACCCGCTGATGAAACTCGTCTCGGTCGAGTGACCCCGGTGGGCGTAGACCGCCGCGTGTGGCCCGCTCGCGGCACCGTTCACTTTCACTTCGCGGCAGGCGTTTAACTCGAACGCGGTCGAACGGGGAGTATGAGCAGTCAGGCCCAACTCGGTGACGACGACCTGTTCGGCGAAGCCGCGGCGGAGATGCGCGCGGACGTCGAAGAGCACCTCGACGCCGCACGCGCGGAACTCCCTGCTCCCGACGACGTCTGGGAGACGGACGCGGACAACGTCCTCGGCGTCCTCAACGGACTGAAGTCGTCGCTCGACGTCGGCGACGCCGCCGAGGAACTCCGACAGGCGAAGAAGTGGTACGTCATCGGCTCTCGCGCCGAGGCGTTCGAGGACGCGGAGGACCTCGAAACCGAAATCGAAGAACTCGAAACGCTCATCGAGACGGTGACCGAGGCACGCGAACAGGTCGCCGAACTGACCGGCGTGATGCCCCAGTTGCGCGGTGCGCTGCAGGACGCGGGCGAAGAGGAAGAAGAGGAAGAAGAGGAAGAAGAGGAAGAAGAGGAGTAGTCCGGCGGTTCGCACCCCCGAGCGTCACCGACCGAATCGGCTGCGTCCCGTCAGTCGGCGCCCGAGTCGTACGAACTGGGTATCTCGACCGACAGTTCTTCCGAGAGCAGGTACGCCACGAGTGCGACCGCAGCGACTCCCGCCGGCAGTGCGACGAACGCCGAGACGCCGTACCCGGCGAGGAGGAACAGCCCGGTGGCGACGACGCCCGCGAGCACCGCGTACGGAATCTGGGTGTTGACGTGGTCGACGTGGTCGCTCGCGGCGAACATACTCGACATCACCGTCGTGTCGGAGATGGGTGAGCAGTGGTCGCCGAACAGTGCGCCGGTGAGGATGGCGGCGATAGCCGGTGCCAGCGGCGCGCCGATGGCGTGCCCCAGCGGGATGGCGACGGGGAACATGATCCCCATCGTCCCCCAGGACGTCCCGATGCTGAAGCTGATGAGGACGGCGCTGAGGAAGATGACCGCCGGGAGGAGCTGAGGCGTGACGACGCCCTCGCTGATGGCGACGACGTACGGGCCGACGCCCAGTGCCTGACTCACGGCACCGATAGACCACGCGAGCGAGAGCACTGCGACGGGGAACATGACCATCTTGAACCCCTCGAAGATGGCGTCGCTCACTTCGTCGAGCGCGATGCGTGCGTGGCCGACCAGAATCGCCAGGACGACGCCACAGCCAGTGAACGAGGCCCAGAGGATCGAGTCGGCAGTCGCCGCGTTCGCCAGCGCGTCCGTGAGACTCCGGCCACCGAACCCGCCACCGGTGTAGTACAGCGAGAAACCGGTCATCGCCACGAGCGCGGCGATGGGGGCGGCGAAGTACCACCAGCGCGGGTCGACGTGGTCGGGAGTCTGGATGTCGTCCTCCTGCGTCTCCAACAGCGGGTTCGCGTTGTCGGCGAGTACCTTGCCCTCGGTGCGGGCACGACGTTCGGCCTTCGCCATCGGGCCGAAGTCCCAGCCGGCGAGGACGACGATGAACACCAGTACGATGGCGAGGAGGCTGTAGAACCGGTACGGGATGGATTCGAGGAACAGCAGGAACGCGCTCCGGTCGACGCCGATGGTGTTCAACTGTTCGGCGATGAGTCCGACCTCGAACCCGAGCCACGTCGAGACGACCGACACCGACGCGGTGGGCGAGGTGGTCGAGTCGAGGATGTACGCCAGTTTCTCACGACTGATGTCGAAGCGGTCGGTGATGGGTCGCATCACCGACCCCGTGATCATCGTCGACGCGTAGGAGTCGACGAAGATGGTCATCCCCAACAACGACGTCCCGAGTTCCGCCTGTCGCCGCGTGCGGATCCGCTCGGCGATGCGCTCCGCCAGGGCGTTCATCCCGCCCGAGAGGAAGATCATCCCGAGCATCGCCCCGATGAGGAACGTGAACAACAACAGCTTGACGTTGAACGTCGCCGTGACGTTGTCGACGACGAACTGGAGGCTCCGCGCGGCCCCCGCGGCGGGGTTCCAGCCGACGAGGACTGTTGCGCCGATCCAGATGCCTGCGAACAGCGACAGGAGCACCTGTCGGGTGACGAGTGTCAATCCGATCGCGAGCAGCGCCGGGAGGAGGCTGATGAGGCCGTACGTTTCGGCTGTCATGACGCCGGAAGGCGGGTTGACAGCTATCCATCAAAAGGCTGGTGTGTGAGGATTCGATACTGTTTCGAGGGATACCAGGAGTGGTGTAGACCTAGAACTGGAGTCCGTGTCCGAGGTCACGGTGGAGAGCCGTCTCCGGCGTCGTCCTTCGAGAGCGTCTGTTCGACCGGACGCGTCGTCGTAGAGGGCCCGACGGGACGACCGGCGGTGACCGACCGAGCGGGCCTCGAGCAGTCAGTCGTCGCTGTCGACTTCGACGCGAGCACCCCGGCCCCGAGCACGTTCGACGAACTCCTCGGGGAGGTCGTCTATCTCGCCGGCCTGGACGCCCCAGAGGTGTGCGTACAGGCCGTTCTCGTCGATGAGTTCGTCGTGGGTGCCACGTTCGACGACCCGGCCGTCCTCGACGACGACGATCTGGTCGGCGTCCTTGATAGTCGAGAGGCGGTGGGCGATAGCGAACGTCGTCCGGTCCTCCGTCAGGGAGTCGAGCGACCGCTGGATGAGCATCTCCGTCTCCGTGTCCACGTCCGACGTCGCCTCGTCGAGGACGAGGACGGCGGGGTCCCGGAGGACGGCGCGAGCGATGGCGACCCGCTGACGCTGTCCGCCGGAGAGTTTGACCCCGCGCTCGCCGACCATCGTGTCGTACCCGTCCGGGAGGTTCTGGATGAACTCGTGGGCCTCGGCGGCTTTCGCGGCGGCGACGACTTCCTCGTCGCTCGCACCGAACGAGCCGTAGGCGATGTTCTCCTTCACGGTCCCGTGGAAGAGGAACGTCTCCTGGCTGACGTAGCCCATCGCGCGACGGAGACTCGACACCGAGACGTCGCGGACGTCCTGCCCGTCGATTTCGATGGCACCCTCGTCGACGTCGTACAGGCGGAGGAGGAGTCTGAGGAGCGTCGACTTGCCGGCACCGGTAGGGCCGACCAGGGCGACGGTGTCACCGCCTTCGACGGTGAACGAGACGTCCTCGACGACGCGTTCCGCCGAGGTGTCGTAGCCGAAGGAGACGCCGTCGTACTCGACTCTCCCCTCGCTCACGACGAGGTCGGGCGCGTCTTCCCGTTCGGGGATACGGGCGGGTTCGTCCATGAGGCCGAAGACGCGTTCCGCGCTGGCGTACGCGCGCTGGTACATGTTGATTATCTGCCCGAACTGCGCGAGCGGCCAGACGAACCGCTGGGTGAAGAGGACGAAGACGACGAAGTCACCGGGCGAGAGCGTTCCCGTGAATATCCACGGACCGCTCCCTTGGAAGACCCAGAGACCGCCGACGGTGAAGGTGAGGAGGAAGCCGATACCGGCGAGGACACGGAGCGCGGGGAAGAAGACGATGCGCGTCTCGATGGCGTCCCAGTTGGCGTCGTAGTAGTCGAGCGAGACATCCTCGACGCGGTCGGACTCGTACGACTCGGTGTTGGCGGCCTTGATGACCGAGATGCCGCCGAGGTTGTTCTCCAGGCGGGAGTTCACCGTGCCCACCGCGGCGCGCACGGCGGCGTACTTCGGCTGGATGGTCCGGATGAACAGGTAGGTGAAGAAGGCGATGAGCGGCACGGGGAGGAGCGCGACGACGGCGAGTTGTGGGTTGAGCCAGAACAGCACGCCGGCGATGCCGAGGACCATGATACCCAGCCGGAACGCGGAGTTGAGGCCGTCGTTGAGAAACGTCTCCAACCGGTTGACGTCGTTCGAGAGGATGGACATCATCTCGCCGGTCTGCTTGTCGGCGAAGAAGGCCATGTTGAGCCGTTGCATCGACTCGTACGTGTCGACGCGAACCGCGTGCTGGACGTGCTGAGCGAAGCGGTTCCACCCCCAGTTACGGACGTAGTGGAGTCCCGCCCCGCCGAAGAAACCGAGGGCGACGAGGCCGATGGTGAACCAGAACTGCGCTTCGGCGTCGGCGGGAATCCACGCGGCGGGGACGAGCGGGAGGTCGTACGCCTCGTTGTCGAGGAAGATGGCGTCGATGGCGACGCCGAGGAGGAGCGGGGGCAGGAGGTCGAGGAGTCGAGCGGCGACGCTGGCGGTGAGGCCGAGCGTGAACGAACCCGCTCGCTCGCGCCCGTACGCGAGGAACAGGCGACGCATCGGGTTCTGCACGTTGTCGCGCTGTTCCTCGAACGGGTCGTCGTCGTCGAGGCCGACGTCCATTACCGCTCGTCAGGGGTGCGCGAGTAAAAGCGTTTCAGCGCCTCACCCGCTCAGACGACGCGCGACTCGACCGCCGGGTCGATGCCGGCCTCGCCGAGGTCCTGCCTGATTCGCTCTCGAAGTGGGTCGGGGACCGTCTCCCGGCCGACGGGGACCGCGAGTTCACCGTCACCCTTCACCTTCCAGTAGAGGACGCAGTCGGAGGGAGCGTAGTACTCGACGCTGTAGTGGTCGTCCGCGCCGCGGTAGTGGACGCGCGCCGCGAACCCCTCGGCGTGCCACCCCTCCTGTGCGCCGAGCGCGTCGACGGCGTCGGTCGTCGAAGAGTCGACGTCGGTCATGACACGCCCGGCTACGACCCCCAGCACCAGAGGGTTTCGGTCGACTCCTGTCCCCGTGGGGGAGACGTCGGACGCACCGGCTCAGCCGACCGACTCGGGGACGACGACCCGGTCGCCCTCGTCGAGTCCCGTCTCGTTCGCGGTCCCGCGGGGGAGTTCGAGCACGTAGCGACCGGTGCCCCGGTAGCGAGTGAGGTCGGAGTTGTTCGTTCCCTCGGGCGGGAGCGACGCGTGGTGGATGGTCGTGACCGTCCCGTCGGGGGCGACGAAGACGATGTCGAGCGGGAAGTCCATGTCGCGCATGACGTAGGCGTACTCACCGGCGGAGTCGTGGACGAACAGCATCCCCTCCCGGGGGGCGAGCGACTCGGTGTCGGAGAGGCCGAGGTAGCGTTTCTCGGCCGTGTCGGCGACGCGGACGTCGATGTCGGCCAGTCGGTCGCCGGAGGCGTCGACGAGCGTGACCGTCGCCCGCTCGTACTCGCCGTCGTCCGGCGGGTCGACAGTCGCGAGGAGACCCGACTGGACCACGACGACGCCGGCCGTCAGGAGCACGAACGCGACGGCGACTCCGAGGAGCTGTCGGGTGTCGATGCCCATGTGCAGGGGCAAGCGAGGGACGTGCGTAAGCGTTCCGTCGGCCGTGGGAGAGCGAGGAGAATCAGAAACCGTTATTCCGGCGAAGCGTGTCCGTCGGGATACGGGCTCGTGGTCTAGTTGGTTATGACGCGGCCTTTACAAGGCCGAAATCGGTGGTTCGAATCCGCCCGAGCCCATCAGATTCTGTGGCGAACCGAACGGTGAGCCACGAATATGTGTAACGAGGGCGGGAGAACCTGACCGGGCGCGCGCAGCGTGCGAGCACGTCCGGGCGTGGTTCGAATCCGCCCGAGCCCACTTCTCTGCGACCGGCCGACGAGCGAAGCGAGTCGCGTCGTCGCAGTGTGTGGCTGACTGGGATTCGAGCGTGAGAGACGAGGACCGGAGGGACCAAGTCTCGCGAAGTTCGAATCCGCCCGAGCCCCCGTGGAGAGAAGCGCCAGCCCCGTCCCGACACCTTCAGTCCCCGAGCGTCCCCTCCGCGGGGGCGAAGAAGACGAGCACCGTCAGGTCAGCCTCGACGTCGACGAACCGGTGGTCGACCTCGCGTTCGACGAAGACGACGTCGCCAGCCTCGACGGGGGACGTCTCGTCGGCGACGACGATGCTGGCGCGTCCCGAGACGACGTAGTAGACTTCGTCCTCGGTGTGTGGCTCCTGTTGGTCGACGGCGCCCGCAGGAAGTCGGTAGAGGCCGACGCTCAGTGAGTCCCGGCGCAGGAACTCGAGATAGGGTTCGTCGGCGTCGGAGAGGTCGGGGAGGTCGGAGAGGGAGGTGTGGTCCACACCTGTCGGTCGATGCGAGGAACGATAGCGTTGCGGGCGTGAGCAAAAACCGGCGAAAACGGTCGGTTCAATCCGAAATCCTTTTTTCTCTCATCGGCTTCGTTCAGCACGCGCCGCCTTAGCTCAGACTGGGAGAGCACTCGACTGAAGATCGAGCTGTCCCCGGTTCAAATCCGGGAGGCGGCATTTTCCTGTGAATCAGCGAGGGAGCGAGGCGACCGTCCTCCTCTGGGTCACAATCCGGGAGGCGGCACGTCTACCGCGAACGACGACGGGCATCGCGAGCCGTCCGTGGGCAGCGAGACGGACTCCTCACGGGTCGAACCGGGCAATCACAGCCAGCATAGCGGGCGAAGTCGGTGACGTTCGCGGCCGTTCAGTCGTCGGTCCGCGTGGCGAGCCACGCCCCCAGCGTTAGACCGTAGACCAGGTGGCCGACGTGGAACGCGTAGCTGTCGTCCGGCGCGATGTCGAGCAGGCCGCGCACCAGGATTCGCTCGCCGAACACGGAGAGCAGGACGCCGAAGACGACGGCGAGCGGTCCCGCGCTCGACTGTTCGACCGGGGTCGGCGGGCCGCGTCGGCCGCCGCTCGTCTCGACCGACTCCCGGGAGGGGAGCACCGCTGCGAACAGCGCCCCGGCCGAAGCGCCGTAGAGGAGGTGGAGGAGGAGGCCGGCGGCCGGATACTCCATCGCTCGGCCACCGTGGACGAACTGCGCCCAGAAGTCGGCGGACGGCGGGAGCGACCGGGTCACCGGCAGGCGGAAGACCGTCATCACCACCGTCCCCAGGAGACCACCCTCGACACCGCGGTGGAGGCGCTTCGAGAGGGCGGACGAACTGGGCGGATCCGACGGCGACGGGTCGGGCGGGGCTTCCTCGTCTGCGCGCGAGCGGGATACCATCGGTGCGTCTTCCGCGCGGCGTGGCGTAAGCGCTCGGCAGGCGAGTGCATGGCCGTCGAGTGGCCGTTCGTCCGCGCCGGTTCGCAGGGTGACGCGCGTGGCGCCCACCGGTGCGGAACGAGGGGACCCGGTCGCCGTTGAGCGAGGGTCCGACCCTCGGCCGTCGACGAGCCGAGAGCCAGCCGGCCGCACGGCGAGAGTTCCAGCCGGTCGCTTTTACGCGTCGCGGGACAACGTCGGTCGGGAGAAACAGAACACGATGACCGGTGAGAACCACAGCGGTCCGGACGACGACTCGCGCGGGAACGACGAGGGGAGCGACGACATCCACGTCGAGTTCGGTCTGTCGGTGAGCGACCTCCTCGGAGGCGTCCTCGGCGGGGGTGACAGCGGCGAGGGAGCGGAGCGCACGGGACGAACAGGCGCCGCCGGGACTCCCGAGCCGTCCGCACGGGACACGGAGCCGTCGGCGACGGACGTGGGCGAGGCGGCAGACGAGTACCACGTCGAGACCTACCGGGAGGACGAGCACGTGCTCGTGGTCGTCGACCTGCCCGGGGTCGACTTCGAGGACGTCTCGGCCGGCATCGTCGAAACGACGAACGACCTCGTGGTCCTCGTCGAAGGCGCCGTCGTTGAGCGGGTGTCGCTACCCGGTGGGCAGTTCGAGGTCCGCAAGTCGACGTTCAACAACGGCGTTCTGGAGATTCGGCTCCGGCCGGTCGGCGAGTCCGGAGCGTAGGGAGTCGTCCTCACGTCGTCGTCGCGCGGCGTCCGGGTCGGGGAGCGAGCCGCGACCCCCTGAGACGGCGGACGCCCGCGGCCCGCGTTCGACGGTTCTCGCCGTGCTCGCGCCGCTTACAGCAGCGAGCGGAGCAGTCGAAGCGGGAACGTGACGATAGCGATGACGAGACTGAGTGCCTCTCTCGCGAACGAGCGGAGTGTTTCGAGCACGAGTGGACCCTTCGCCTCCGACGAGCAAAGCGCCTGAGGTTGCAGTGGCAGGGGGTAGTTGTACGGGACGAGTCGCGTGTCCGCTTCGCCGACCCCGGATTCGGACGAAACGATGAGGACGGAAGGCCCGGACTCGTCCGGAGAGCCTGCCGGCGGAGTCGATACCACGGTTCACGGCCGGACCGGCGACGTCGACGCTCCCCGTGACGTCGGGGACGCTCGACGCGTCACGTCACCGTCGCCCGTTCGACCCGCTCCTTCACGGCCCGGTTCATGGCCTCGTAGTCACGCTCGGGGGTCTCGGTGACGACGAACCGCCCGAGCACCCCGGAGACCTCCTCGCGGTTGTGGAGCCGGGTCCGGTCGCCGGAGAGCGGTTCGAGCTCGAACGTGTGTCGTCCTTCGAACAGCCACGGTGACCAGAGCCGCCCGACCCACGCCAGACGGCGTTCGGGGTCGACGTCGGTGACGGTCACCGTCATCTCACGGTCGGCGGCCCCCACCCGACGGACGCGGATTCGGAGCGTCGAGCCCTCCTCGAGCGTCCCAGTCGCGCTGACGACGTGTGGGTTCCAGTCGGGGTACGACGCGAGGTCGGCGAGGCAGTCCCAGACGACCGCGGGCGGTGCGTCGACGTCGACGTGTGTCGCGATGTGTTGCACGACAGAGAGACGTCGTCTGTGAACAACGCTGTTTCGACGCCCGCTCCGGCGACCGGTGTGACGGAATGACGTGACAACGCGTTCGACAGCCGGTCATATCCCCCCGTTCACCGCCCCTTTTCACCGTCCGGGCCGACCTTCGAACGATGGTAGCAGAATCCGACACCGCACCGACGTTCACCGCGACACTGGCGAACGGCGACGTCGAGACGTTCGACCTGTCCGAGCACCTCGGTGACGGGCCGGTCGTCCTCGCCTTCTTCCCCGGCGCGTTCACGCCGCCGTGCTCGAACGAGATGGTCGCCCTGCAGGACCACCTCGACGACTTCGAGGCGGCGGGAGCGACCGTCCTCGGCGTCAGCGCCGACTCGGCGTTCTCGCTCAACGCCTTCCGCGAGGAGCACGGCCTCGGGTTCGACCTCGTCAGCGACATGGACCGGACGGCAATCGAGGCGTACGGGCTGCGAATCGACATCGAGGACCTCGGCCTCCTCGGCGTCGCGAACCGCGCCGTCTACGTCGTCGACGGCGACGGCGAAGTCAGCTACGTCTGGACCACCGACGACCCGACGGTCGAACCCGACTACGAGGAACTGCTCGACGCCGTCGAAGCCGCCTCGTAAGCGACCCCTCGGCGTCCGCCGACCCACACTGCCGAGGCCCGACACCTTCTCGACGAGGACCGGCCGTGTCGCCGGGTCGAGCCCCGCGTTTCGGCCGTCCCGTGACACCACTCGTCGGACCACCAGACATATACCAGCCTGCGCGAAACTCCGGTTCACAGTCATGCGACGACGCCGATTCCTCCAGGCGTCCGGTGCCGTGGCACTGTGTGCCGCCGCCGGATGTCTCGGCGACACCGCCCCTCCACCCCGCAAGTCGAACGCCCTCTCCGACGTCGAACTCCGCACGTCGGGCGAGCAGCCCAGACTCCAGATTGACCTGGCCGACGACCCCTGGGTCGTCTCCCGCTACGACGGCGGGTCGTCCTCGTCACTCGACGCACCGCGCTCCCTGCTCGGCCGTCTCAGTCCCGTCGGGGCCGCGCGGGCGAAGGGCGGCGGGAAGGGCGGGGGCGGGAGCGGGGCCACCGGCCGCGGAACCGGCGGATACTCCTCCGCTCCGCGGACGCACAACGGCTACGCGTGGTACCACGGGACCGACGACAGCGACGACTGGTACGACAACCACGCCGACGAGGTGACGCGGTACGCCGTCGTCGTCGGAAGCGTCGGCTTCGCGTCGCTCGGCCGGAACCCGACGTACGTCGACGACCCGCCCGAACCGGGACCGGTCCCCTGGGACCGGACCGTCGAGGACCCCTCGGGCCAGCACACCTTCGAGGCCGGAGACGAGGGGTGGTACCGGGTCGGCGCGGAACTCGTCGGCGAGAACGTCGACCACTCGTTCGGCTGGGCGAGCGTCGACGTCCACGTCAAGGACGACCCCTTCGAGGGGGGGATGGCCATCGAGGAGGAGTGGAAGGTCTCCCCGCGCGTCTAACCGTTCACTCGGCCTCCGATGTCACGCACTGCCCGTACCGAGCTGCTCGCCCTGCTCGCGCTGACGTTCGTCGTCTCCTTCTGTAGCTTCGCGTACGAGTTCGTCTACTCGGAGCTCCTGACCGTGATGTACGGCGGCACCGTCACGCAGTACGTCGTCACCATCGGGCTGTACTTCGTCAGCCTCGGCGTCGGCTCGGCGCTCTCCGACGACCTGTCGGACGACCGGGTGTCGAACCTCTTCCGGACCGAGGTGTACCTCGCGTTCGTCGCGCCGGCGGGCTTCCTGCTCGTCGTCGGCCTCAACAGCGTCCGCATCCCGCAGTCCGTCCCGGCGGAACTCGTCTGGGTCGTCGCGCGGACCCCCGTCGTCGTCGTCGGCTTCCTCTCGGGCTTCGAACTCCCCCTGTTGACCCGGATGGTCGACGAGAGCGGTGACGGCTCGGCAGTCCTACCCCCCACCCTGACCCGCGTCGCCGACGCCGCGCATCGCGGTGTCGTCCGGGTGCTCTCGCTCGGCTGGCACACCGAACGGACGACCGAGGCCCGGAGCGGCCTGTCGCTCGTCCTCGCGATGGACTACCTCGGCGGCCTCGTCGGCGCCGTCGTCTACGCGCGGGTGCTGTACCCCGGACTGGGTCTCATCCCGACGGTGTTCGTCCTCGCGCTGCTGAACGGACTGGCCGCGCTCGCCGTCCTGGGCGGGTACAGCACTCGGTGGCGGGTCGACGCCGCACGGGAGCGGCTGGTGAGCCGCGAGTCGGCGGCGCTCGTCGCTGCCTGTCTCCTCGTCACCGCCGCCTGTGGTGTCGCCGTCGCGAACGCCGACCGGGTCGACCGGGAACTGTCCGAACGCTACCTCGAACAGCAGGTGGAGAACGAGTATCCGCCGGGTGCGATGTCGGTGGCGGTGGTCGACCAGCGGACGACACCCTACCAGCACGTCGTCGCGTACGAGCGGACCTGGACCGGCGCGGGACCGAACCCGCACTTCGCCGGGGAGACGGAGCGGTGTCTCCGCCTGGACGACGCCGTCCAGCTGTGTGAGTCGTGGGCCGACTCGTACCACCAGGGGCTGGTCGACGTCCCGATGTCGCGCTTCTCGAACGGCTCGGAGACGAACGTGCTCGTCGTCGGTGGCGGCGACTTCGTCGCCGTCGACTCCCTCCGGGAGTACGGCGTCAGCGTCGACCAGGTCGACCTCGACGCGGCGTTCATGGCCTACGCGAAGGACGACCCGTTCCTCTCGCAGTGGCACGACGACGCCTACGAGTACGACCGGCTGAACACCACCGTCGGCGACGGCTACGCGTACCTGTCGCAGACGAACGAGACGTACGACCTCGTCCTCCTCGACGTCCCTGGCGCGACGGACGACGACCTCCTCCCGTTGTACTCGACGGAGTTCTACCGGTCGATTCGGGACAACCTCGCCCCCGACGGCGTGGTCGCCGTCTGGGTCTACGACGAGAACGCCTACGCACAGCACAACAAGGCGTTCGTCAACACCGTCGGCGACGCCGGCTTCACGCGGTACGCCCCCTACTGGGCGTGGGAGGACGTCGACGGCGACGGCACCGAGGAACGCGTCGAGCGGTTCTACCTCCTCGCGCCGGGCGAACGGTCCGGCTTCGACGTCGACGCCGGCGGGGCGTACGTCCGCGCGCACCGTGACCGCTACCGGGACCTCCGGTGGCGCGAACTCCCCCGATACAACGGCGTCGAGGTGAACTCCATCTTCGACCCGAACTACGACGTCCTCGTCGACACGTAGACACCATGACACCCGCATCAACCCCCTCCGACACCGACTTCGGCGACCCGGCCGACTCGACCGACTCGACCGAACTGCACGTCGCCTACCCACAGACGCCGCCGGACTTCGCGGCGTTCGACGTGAAGGCGCTCACCCCCGAGACGCTCCTCGGCGAACCCTGCACCGTCGCCGTCGTCGGCCAGTCACACGTCGTCACCGCGCCGGCGCTCGGCTACCACGAGGTCTGTTCGTGTGTCCCCCAGACGGTCGAGGCGAGCGAGACAGTCGCACTCGACCAGGGGGTCACGGCTCGGGTCGACACGACGGACAGGGAGCGAGCGGTGACGGCGACGACCGACCTCTCGGTCCACCCGCTCTCGTCGTTCCCGGGCCCCGGGGACGTGACCGTCGCCTACCGGTTCGGCCCCGGAGCGTGGACCACCGTCCGCCTCGTCGCCGACAGAGGATACGAGACGTACCACACCTACCCCGAACGCGACGTCGCCGTCCGCACGGAGACCCGACTCGAACGGGTCGGTGCGGGGCCGAACGACCGCCCCGCCGAACCGCCCCGGGGGGTCGACCGATGACCGCGGACCGGACCGTCTCCTCGACGGGCGACCTGACGCTCGCCGGGTCCGAATCCCCACCCGTGTCGGTCACCGACACCGCGGACGTGTTCCTCCGGGCGGAGAGCGTCGCGGGCGACGTCCATGTGACCGACGCGGAGTACGTCTTCACCCACCAGACGCTCGGACAGAGTGCGGAGCCACCCGACCCCCGGACGCGAATCCAGGGTGACGAGGACGCCTACGCCGAACCCGGCGGCGTCGGCGGCGACCTGACGCTGTCGAACGTCGCGGACGTGTTCGTCCCCGTGGACGCGGCCGACGGCACCCTCTCGGTCCTGGGGTCGGAGAACGTCTACTCGGCGTCGGCCCCAGACCTCGACCCCGGGGCGTGCGACGTCGTCAGCCACGGGTGGCAGCAGCGCACCCGGGCGTCGGACCCCGACACCGGCGTCTACGTCACCGGTGCAGGCCACGACGTCACGGTCGACCGGGTACGGACGGACGTCGACGTCTACGTCGTCGGCTGGGGGCACGAAATCCACCTCGACGGGCGTGGTGGCGAGGTGTCCGTCCACTTCTGCGGCTACGACAACAGCGTCAGCGTCGGCCCCTACCTCGGTTCGACGGTCGAGTCGGACGCCGGCTTCGGCAACGCCGTCGACGAGGAACCGTTCCCGGTCGAGGACCTCGTCGAGCAGTCGAAACGGGAGGCGTGTGAGACGGCCGGATTCGGCCGGCACAAGGTCGTCTACCAGGAGCCAGCCACCGACGAGGAGTGGTGTGGGAACTGCGGCGAACCCGCGGACGCCATCGTCGAGCGCCACCAGATGGAGGCGTTCTTCCTCTTCTCGTACCCGGTGTGGGTGTACGAGCGAAGCACGAACCCGGCGACCGAGTGTGAGCACTGCTCGCCGAACGCCCACGACGCCACGCTGACGAGCGAGGAGCGCCGGAAGGTCCTCCAGTGACGGGAGAGTCGCGACCACCCGACGTCGCCGCGCCCTCCAGACGCCGGGTGCTGACAGCAGTCGGCGGCGCCGTCGCCGGCGCAGGGCTGATCGGGGGCCGCGCCGTCCACGCACAGACCGACACCGACGTAACCCCGACACCACCCTCGACACCGTCTCCAACTCCCGCTCCACCCGCGGCCAGGTGGACCCGGCGGTACGCGGTCGGCGAACACGCCGCCCGGTTCCTGACGGTCGTTCCGGTCGGCGACGAGTACGTCCTCGCGGGCGTCGCGGGGGAACACGACGACCTGCGCGGCCTGGCCGTCCGCACGGACAAACGAGGACAGACTCGCTGGCAGCGCACGTACGGGACGGTGAAGTCGGGTGTCGCCGACGGCGCACCGCACCCCGACGGCGGCGTCGTCCTCGCCGGGGGGACCAACCTCGACGGCTCCAGCCCGTTCGCCGAGACGCCGCTCTCGGCCGACCCCTGGGTCGTCCGCCTCGACAGGGGTGGCGACGTCGTGTGGACGCGGACGCTCCAGCCGGCGGCCGCGGCCGGCCAGGCCGACGCCCTCGTCCGCGTCGGCGGCGGCTTTCTCGTCGCCGGCCGACGCCGTGAGCGCCGTGAGACCCGCCCTCGGCCGTGGGTGGCGTACCTCTCGCCGGCCGGACACCGCCGCTGGGAGACCACGCTCGGGAGCGAGGACGAGGAGGGCGCGCTGACCGCTGCGAGCGCAGTCGACGACGCCTGGTACGTCGGCGGGTCGACGTCACCAGTCACTGCCGGAGGCGAACAGCCGTCGGGCCGTGACGAGACGGGCCTCGTCGCCCGACTCGACCCCGACGGGACCGTGCGGTGGCGGTGGTCACCCGAGAGACCGCGGGGGAGTCGTCTCGCGGCCCTCCACGCGGACGCGTCGGGCGTCGTCTGCGTCGGCAACCGGGGTTTCGCCACCGACGACGACGGCCGGGGGTGGCACCTCCGTCTCGACGCCGACGGCGGCCACGCGTGGGAGGCGACCCACTCGCGTGGACCCTGGAACTGGCTCGACGGCCTCGCTGCCCTCGACGAGGGGGACGGCTACCTCCTCGTCGGGACGCGGGAGCGCACGCCCGAAGAGGACGACCCGAACGGGCGGCGGGGCACCTGGGTGCTCCGGACCGGTCCCGCCGGCGAGGTGCGCTGGGTGACCACCTACTTCGAAGGCGACTGGAGCCACGGCGAGACGGTCCACGCGCTCGACGAGGGCTTCCTCCTCGCCGGGTCGACAGAGACCGACGCCGGCCAGGCGGCGTGGCTCGTGGGCGTCGGGGACGTACCGACCGCCGACGCGACAGCCGACGTGAGCCACCGCCTCGACGCGCTCTCGCGCGCCGTGCCGCCGGCGGCGGACGACATCGGCCTCGGCGTCCTCGTCGGGGTCGGTGTGGCCACGCTGTGGCGGCGGCTCCGCGACGGTGAGTGACGCCGGACCGAACCCGGAGTTTGATATACTGTCCGGTTGAACTGTCGTGGGATTCGGCCGTTCCGCCGGACCGACACCACGCCCTCCACCCATGTCACAGCAGACGAGCGGACAGAACGGACGCGTCGACCAGAAACATCAGTGTGGATACACGTTCGACCCCGCACGGCGGACGGACGCGAGTCTCCGGACGACGTGGGAGTGTCCCCACCCCGCCCACGACGGGAGCGACTACTGCGTCTTCCACATGTCCGACGACGAACGGGGCGCACACGACGTCGATTCGACGGACGTCGTCGAGCGCCTCCTCGCCAACCTGGCCGTCGACGACCCGTGCCGCAACGAGTACGTCGGCGCGACCCTGCCACACCTCTCGCTGACGTACCGGCAGGTCGACGGCGACACGAACCACGTCCTCAACTTCCAGCACGCCGAGATAGCGGGAGTCGACCTGACCCACGGCCGCCTCGACCAGGGGTTGAACCTCCGGGAGGCGACCGTGGGACGCCTGACCGTCGAGGACGCGACGGTGACGGGCGACGTCGACGCCAGCGACGCCGTCGTCGAGCGGTTCGAGGCGGCGGAGGCGACGTTCCGCGAGGACGTCGACTTCGGCGGCACCACGTTCACCGGGGGCGTCGACTGCACCGAGGCGGTGTTCGAGGAGGGTGCCTGCTTCGAGGGTGTGGCGTTCGAGGACGTCGCCGACTTCCGGAACCTCACCGCCGAGGGCGACAGCCACGTCCTCGGCGACCACCTCACGTTCGCCGACGCGACGTTCCACGGCGCGGCGAGGTTCAGACAGGCCGGGTTCGGCTACGTCAGTTTCACCGGGGCGACGTTCGAGGCGAGCACCGACTTCGAGCACACCGACTTCGGGGGCGACACGACATTCGACGGCGCGACGTTCGAGCGCATCGCGGACTTCGACGAGGCGCGGTTCGACCACGACGCCAGTTTCGTCGAGGCCCGGTTCAGGCGACTCGCGGAGTTTCGGGGTGCCAGTTTCGACGGCGGGAGTCGGACGGCGAGCGACGACGTGACGTTCGAGAGTGCCGTCTTCGAGAAGGAGGCGGACTTCAAGCTCGCGACGTTCCGGTTCGCGGACTTCAAGCGGGCCGACTGCCGCGGCGACGCGAACTTCGACCGGGCGACGTTCCGGGCGCGAGCGGACTGTCACGACCTCACGGTGGCCGGCGTGACGAACCTCGAACACGCGACGTTCGAGGCGCCAGTCGTCTTCGACGGGTCGGCGTTCGACGGTCGACTGACGGCAGTCGAGACGACGTTTGCGGGCGACGCCGACTTCCGCGAGGTGACGTTCGCCCGGCGCACGACGTTCGACGAGGCGCGCTTCCGTGCCGACGCCGACTTCGGCGAGGCGACGTTCGAGGCGACTGTCACCTTCCGGGGCGCGGCGTTCGAGGGCGAAGCGAACCACGTCGAGCAGAACGCCTCGTTCGACGGCGTGGCGTTCGAGGGCGACGCCGACTTCCGCGACGCGCGCTTCACGCGCGGGTCGTTCCGGGGGGCGACGTTCCACGGAGTCTGTGACTTCCGGGCCGTGACGTTCCGCGAAGCCGCGGCGTTCGAACTCGTCCCCGGCGGGTCGGACTCGTACGTCGACCTGACCGACGCCGTCGTCAACGGCGGGGAAATCGTCCAGGGCGGCGCGTCGGTCCCGTACGACCTGACGCGCGCCACGCTCGGCGACGTCCGCCTCGACGGGTCGAGCGACGGCCACGAACTCCTCGACCACTTCCGCTTCTGTCTCACCGAGTTCGACGAGTTCGACTTCAGCGACCACCACGCCTACCTGGAGCGGAACGACTGGACCATCCACGACTTCGTCGAGAACGACGCCACCGGGTCGTACGCGGTGGCGCTGACGAACGAGACCATCGAGGAGACCTACCGGAAGGCCCAGGACAGCGCGACGGCCGTCGGCGACACGCCCGCCAGCCGCGAGTTCGAGTTCAAACGCTACTACTACAACCGGCAGAAGAACGAGGACATCCTCCTCAACGAGTACTCGCTCAACGCGTGGGGGCGGGTGAAGAAGGCGGCGAGCGTCGGGCTGAACTCGTTCATGCAGGTGACCTGTGGGTACGGCAACCGCCTCCCCCGCATCGCCGCGTGGACGTTCCTGCTCCCCGCGCTGTTCGGCGTGCTGTACGTCCTCGGTGGCCCGTTCCTGACGCAGGCGGGGTCGGTGTTCGCCCCCGGCCTCGACGGAACCGCACCGACGGCCCCGGGCGTGCTGTTCGACGGGCTCTACTACAGCTACATCAGCTTCAGCACCATCGGCTACGGCGACATCGGCCCCGTCGGGTGGGCCGCGAAGGTGCTCGCCGCCAGCCAGGGGATGCTGAACGGCCTGTTCTTCACGCTCCTGACGTTCACGCTGTTCAAGCGTGTCCTCGGGGGGAACTAGCCGACTAGCTCCCCGGGGCGGCCTGTGCCGCCGCCAGCCACTCGGGGTCGTCGACGGTGGTCGACCCCACCTTCGTCAGCGAGTACTCCCACTGGCCGCTGATGACCTCGCCGTCGGTGGTCTCACCCTCGAACGACCACGACTCGTAGCGCGCGATGCCGTCGGCGTCGACGAGGACCGTGTAGTGGAAGTCCGTGATGCGCGCCTCGCCGGAGCCGGTGGCGACGCCCGCCGCGGAGCCGGCCTGGACGAGCTGCGAGTCGACCTCGGAGAGTTCGTACCGGTCGACGGGGACGCCGTCGAACGTCTCACTCCCGGCGAACGAGAGGTCGTCGTCGGACTCGTACACCCGCGCCTGCGAGAAGCCAACCGCAGTCGCCAGCGGGTCGCTCATCGGCTGTTCGGACGAGAAGTACGTCGGCGCGTCCGCGGGACCCGACTGGACGTAGGTCGTACCGTCGGCGACGAACTGCTGCATCGACCCGCCGTCGGGTTGCCCGTCGCGGGCCGACGAGAGGACGGTGAGCGACCGTTCGACCACGGTGTCGACGTAGAACTCGTAGCGCACCTCGGCCTCGACGCCGCGTTCGTCGACGCCGCGGTACGTCCACGTGGCGGTGAAGCTCCCGGCGTCACGGAGCGCCTGCTCGGCGTCCGAGAGTTCCAGGTCGTCGGTCCCGCTCTGTCCGTCACCGGCGTTCGTGTCCGCGTCGCCCGACTGCGTGGCCGCGTCCGCCCCGTCGCTGGCACCGTCGGCACCGCCAGCGTCCGGGACGCCGCCCCCGCCGAGGCACCCGGCGGAGAACAGTAACAGCGCGACAGTGACGACGAGGAATCGACTCGTGAGCATACGTCTGATACTCTCCGCGATAATATAAAATATCGTAGAGGTTCGTGCACGCACGGGGCACGGGAGCGGTGGCGGGTGAGATGCGGCGGGGGTGAGATGCGGTGAGGTAGTGAGCGGTCGTGCGTCGTGTCTGCCGTCGAGACGTCTCCGCCGACGGGCGGGACGGGCGGAAGGAGGCTACGACGCCAAGAGCGCCGTCTCCGCGCGGTACCACAGTCGCATCGGGAGGCCGGTGGCGTCGCGCGGGGGGTCCGCCGGGAGCGAGCGCAGACGACCCGACCCCGGGCGAGCAGTGTACGCGAGGACGACGGCGTCGAGGACGTCCGGGACGTCGATTGCAGCGCCACCAGTCGACTCGGCGGCGTTCTGGACCGTCACGGGGCCGTCGGGGTCGTGCTCGGCGAGGATGCGGAGGCGTTCGGCGTAGCCCGCGGCGACGTCGCGGGGGTGGTCGAGCGGACGGCCCGCGAACGCGCGGAAACAGACCTCCGGGTGGGCCGCTCCGACGACGTCGCGGGCCTCGGGGAGTTCCTGGAGGAGTTCGTCGACGGCGGCGATGGCCTCGCGCGCCTCGAACGCGCGCTGTGAGAGGTCACGACCCGTCTTCCGTTCGTGCGTCCTGCTGGCGGCGGGGAACCGGCGTTTGCGGGTGGCCTCGCGGGCGGGCGGGTCGAAGACCGTGTCGCGGCGAGGGCCGAGGACGTCGCGGGCGAGGACGTCACACCGCCGCCGGTCGGTCTCGCCGTCGACCAGACCGACGGGGACGTCGGCGAGGATGCGGCTCGCTCCGTCCTCGTAGCGCAGCCAGACGTCGCCGATACCGTCGAACACCGCCGCGTGGTCGAACGTCCGCCCGTCGAAGACGACGGCGAGCCACGGGCCGGAACACCAGACGGCACCGACGAACAGTCCATCGTCCGTCATCGGGTGGAAGTCGGACAGCCGAGGACAAAAGGGTGCGCTCCCGGGAGCGGCCGGTGGCGACGGTGCCGTCGCCCGCAGCTATTTGGGGGAGTCCACGGAGTGACAGGTATGCGCTTCGGCATCCTCAGCACGGCCGACATCGGCCTCGAGTACCTGCTCCCCGCCGTCCAGAAGAGCGAACACACGGCGCTCGCGCTGGCGTCGCGCGACGTCTCCCGCGCCGAACGGGTCGCCCGCGAACACGACGTCCCCCGCGCGTACGGGAGCTACGAGGAACTCCTCGCGGACGACGAGGTGGACGCGGTGTACAACCCGCTCCCGAACGCCCTCCACGGCGAGTGGACGAAACGCGCCGCCGACCACGGCAAGCACGTCCTCTGTGAGAAGCCGCTGACGGCCGACACGGCGGAGGCCGAGGAGGTGTTCGACCACGTCGAGGAGCGAGGCGTGACGCTGATGGAGGCGTTCATGTACCGGTTCCACCCGCGGACCGAACGCGCGGTGGACGTCGTCGAGCGCGAACTCGGGACCGTCCGGAGCGTCGACGCCGCGTTCTCGTTCCACCTCGACGACGACGAGGACATCCGGCTTGACCCGTCTCTCGCCGGGGGGAGCGTCATGGACGTCGGCTGTTACGCGGTCAACGCGGCCCGACTCTTCCTCGGCGAACCGGAGACGGTGTCGGCACGGACAGCCGACGACCGGAACGCGGGCGTCGACACGTCGATGGCCGCGGCTCTCGGGTACGACGGCGCGACGGCACGGGTCGCCTCGGGGTTCGACCGGGCACAGAGCCAGTACTACCGCGTCGAGACCACGGACGGGTGGCTCCAGGCCGACCCGGCGTTCGGGGCCGACGCCGACGAGGCGGTCACGCTGCGGTGGCACGTGGACGGCCGGACCGTCGTCGAGGAGTTCGAACCCGCCGACCACTACCAGTTACAGGTCGAGGCGTTCGCCGCGGCCGTCGACCGGGGCGTCGAACCGCGGATCACTCGCGAGGAGACGCTCGGGAACATGCGCGTCGTCGACGCCATCTACGAGAGCGCGGCGTCGGGGACGGTCGTCGACCTCGACGCCGCGAGCGGCGAGTAGCAGGGGCGTCGGCGCTGGAAACGACGACGGAGTCGGCGCGTCAGCCGGTCAGAACGAGGCGGACGGTCGGTCGGAGACGCGGGGGACGGTCAGTCGCTCTCGACCTGCGGGTCGCGGCCGCGCTCGACCTCACGAAGCGCGTCGCGGAGGCGTCGACTGACCGTCGGACTCAGGAGCAGGTGGGCGACGCCGGTGGCCGAGGTACGCAGGAACCACCGGGTGACGGCCGCCCGGACGCCGAACCGGGAGTCGGCGAGGGCGACGGCGGCCCACCAGGCGGTGTCCCGCCCCTCCGCGAGGGCGACGAACGACAGCGCCTCGTCGAGACGGCCGAGCGACTCGTCGACGTCGAAGAGGCCGGGTGCGTACCGGTCGGCGAGTCGGTCCTGCACCTCGTCGACGAGACGGCGGAGGACGTCGTTGACGGCGCAGTGGTCGGCGTACTTCGCCGCCCGGTCTGGGCCGACGCCGATCGTCGAGAGCGCGAGCGCCAGGTCGTAGTTCACGTGGGCGTTGATGCCGAGGACCGCGTCCTGTGCAACGAGGTTCCGTCCCGCGCTGGCGGACTCGAACGCCACCTGCCACGGGTCGGCGAGCGCCTCGGTGTCGCCCGTCTCGAACCGGAAGAGCGCCTCGCGGTAGAGGTCGGCGAAGGCGACGAGGTACGACTCGACCCACGCGGGGTCGGCGAACGACCCCGCCTCGATCTCGCGGCCGACCTCGCGGGTGACGCGACTGTAGATGGCGAGGAACGGGCCGCGTCGGTCCCCGCGGGCGTGGAACAGGCGTTCGAGGGCGACGAGGCGCCGGTGGGCGTCGTCGACGCTCTCGAACGGGTCGGCCACGAGGGCGAGGACGGCCGAGTCCGGGTCGGCAGCGTCGTCGGACGTGGGGTCGGGGGGGCCGCGGCGGAGTCCGACCCACGTGCGGTGGAGGTGCGTTCGCGGAGCGTCCGGCGACGGTGACATTGCGTTCGTCGCGGACGTCACGCCGACACAAATACGTTGCCTGCGGGACGTTCAGGCCGTCGATACTTGACAAATCAGGCCTCCTCCGCGGTCTTCCGGGACGCGCGCCGCAAGTGTTATATCCTCGCATCGTCTCCCGGTAGATGCAATGGCGACCGGTAAGGTTGATTTCTTCAACGACACTGGCGGTTACGGTTTCATCTCCACCGAGGATGCAGACGAAGACGTCTTCTTCCACATGGAAGACGTCGGCGGTCCGGACCTGGAGGAAGGGCAAGAAGTCGAGTTCGAGATCGAGCAGGCCCCCAAGGGCCCGCGCGCGAAGAACCTGACCCGCCTGTAACCGCGGAGACACGCGGTCCGAGGCATCGGCGTTCGACAGTCAATTTTCGTTCATTTCGACGGGTGACGAGCGACGGCGCTAGTCGCGGACGAGGACGGTCCGCAGTCGCGTCCCGCAGGACGGACAGCAGAGCGTCTGCCAGCGGTCGGCGTCGAGGTCGCCGTACGTCTCGGTCCGAATCGCGTCCGCTCGGGGGACGGTCGTCGAACACCCGTCACAGGTGAGGTGGTCCTCGCGGGTCACAGTCGAGAGTTCGGCCACGAGCACCAAAACGCCTCGCATCGGCCGCGCCCGCAATCGGTTATCAGTCGGGATAATCGCCGCACAACGCTTACGTACGACTCAGCCAAGTCTCGACCAATGCAGCGAGGTCCGCTCGCCGTGCTCCTCGCCCTCCTCGTCCTCGTCGGGTCCGTCCCGGTGACGGTCGTCGCAGCGGAGCCGACGGTCGACCTCGCGGTGAACGGGACGCCGATGGCCTCCGGAGACCGACTCGTCGTGCCAGAGGACCCGGTCCTGTCGGTGAACGCGAGCGCGCGGACGACCGTCGAGCGCGTCGTGGTCCGCGTCGACGACCGGACGGTCCAGACGTGGCTCCCGGGGACGGAGACGGTGTCGGAGTCGATGCGGCTCGACCTCCCGAACGAACCGCAGGAGGTACAGGTCGTCGTCACCGGCTCCGACGGGAGCGTCGCGGCGAGTCGGGTCACGGTCGTCAAGGACGAGGTGGCCCCGTTCGTGGGGTTCGAGGAGCCGTTCGAGAGCGACCCCCGCGGACGGCCGCCGGCGGAGGTGACGCTCTCGGCGTCGCGCGTGACTCTCTCGGGGACGCTCACGGACGCCTCGGACGTCGAGTTCGTCCGCATCACCCGGGCGCACCGCGCGCAGAGCGCCGTCGACTACGAGGTCGTGAGCCGGACCCACGTCGTCCGCGACCCCGGCGACCGCTTCTCACAGGAACTCTTCTTCGGTCCCGGCGAGAACACGGTGCGCATCGTCGTCCAGGACGCGTTCGGCAACAGTCGGACGTACGACCTCTCCTTCGTCGTCGCCGACAGCACCGATCCAACGCTGTCGTTCGAGAGCGTCCCCGCGGAGACCTCCTCGTCGACCGTCTTCGTCAACGGGACCGCGACGGACAACGTCCAGGTGAACAACGTCTCGTACGCCGTCTTCGGCGAGGTGAGCCGTCGGTCCATCGTCGTCGGGAGGGGACCGACGGCGGACCCCACGCGCGAGGAGATTCGATTCAGCCGTGAGGTCGAACTCGTGCCCGGTCCGAACCGCATCACCGTCTGGGCGACCGACACGAGCGGGAACGAGGTGCAGGAACTCGTCGTCGTCGACTACGTCCGGAACGTGGTGCCGACCCTCGCCGTCGACGAGGCGCGGACCCACCTCGTCGCCGAAGAGGCAGTCCACGTCTACGGTGCCGCTCGCGACGGGCGCGTCAGTTCGCTCTCGGTCGAGACGGTCGACGAGAGCGGGACGGTCGTCGACTTCGAGCAGGTGTACGACGGCAGTGACGTGTGGAACGACATCGAGTTCGAGGAGGAACTCACCCTCGCCACGGATGGGGGAACGACCGTCGTGGTCCGTGCCGTCGACGCCGACGGCACCGAACACGTCACGCGGTACGCGGTGCCGACGGCGCCAGCCTCGGCAGCAGAGGCGAGCGACGACGCGGCCGCGCCGGCCACCGAGGCCCCGACGGACGGGGGCGCGGCGGCGGAACGGCCCAGCGGCGAGCGCGAGGGTGGCGAGGCGACGACCAGTTCGACGGCAGTCGAGGACGGCGGGTTCGGCGCGTTCGCCGTCGCGGCGCTCCTGCTCGTCGTGTTCTCCGCCGCCCGCCTCCGGAACGCGACCATCGAGGTGCCCATCGAGAAGTACGTCGACGTCGAGGACACGGAGCTGTCGCTCCCGTCGCTGTCGTCGTTGCCGTCGCTACCCTCGCTCCCCCGCCTTCGGCGCTGAGACGCCCACGCCGCGTTCGGGCGCCGCCGTTAGCGGGCGGCCCGGCTGTGCATCCCGCTGACCTCGTCGACGTCGAGCGCCCAGCCGAGGATGTCCTGCATCGGCTCCGACTCCGAGAAGAGCGTCGGGAACCACGCGTTGTCGTCGAGAGCGTCGCGGAGGGCGGGCCACTCGTCGTCGCCGACGGCGCGGAGCGTCCCCGACGCGATGACCGTCCGCCACTCCTCGCGGGAGGGGACATCGAACGTCAGGAAGGAGGCGCGTTCGGTCGCCTCGCTGAACCGTTCCTTCTTGCTCTCCTCACCGGGGCGGAGGAAGACGAAGTAGAGCCGCTCGGTGTCGGCGTCGTAGCCGTAGCTGATGGGGATACCGTACGCCTCTCCGTCGGCGGCCAGCGAGAGGACGCCGAAGCCCTGTGCGGCGAGGAACTGCCGGGCCGTCTGGTCGTCCATCGCGTTACCCTGGATGCGTGGAAACGTCTCCATATCATACGGTACGGTACCGAGTGACATAAGAGAAGCTGACAGTTCTCTCGACGTGAGAGGCCGGTCACCGCCGGCCGCCGGCGAGTCGGAGCGCCTCGGGACGCGCGCGGAGGCGGAGCATGGCGAGGGTGCCGAGCGCCGGACCGATGGCGAGAGGGGCGAAGGCCCACCGCCAGCCGACGACGGCCACGAGGCGGGGGACGAGCTGGATGGAGACGGTGGTGAGGAGGAAGCCGAGCGCCGTCTGGACCGTCAGCGCGCTCCCGACGTAGCTCCCCTCGGTGAGTTCGGTCACTGCGGCCGAGAACTGGGCGGAGTCGGCGACGACGGCGAACCCCCACACGAGGACGAAGGGGACGACGAGGAGGAGCGACGCGCCGAAGACGACGCCCGCGAGCAGTGAGGCCGCCCCACTGACGAGCATCGACGCGCTGGTCACCGTCGTTCGACCGAACCGGTCGGCGCCGACGCCGGCGACGAGCGCACCGAGGCCGCCGACGGCGATGGTCCCGAAGGCGACGAGCGCGGCGACCTGTGGGGTCGCGAGCGGGTCGTCGGTGAGCGCGAACGACGCCGCGAGGAACGCCGGAATCCACGTCCACACCGCGTACAGCTCCCACATGTGACCGAAGTAACCGAGGTTGGCGAGGAGCGTCCCCCGGTCGACGAGGATGCGCTTCACCGCGCCGGGGTCGAACGGGGCGGCCGGTGCCTGATGCGGACCGGGGCGGACGAACAGGACGAGGACGCCGCCGAGCGTGGCGAGACCGGCCGCCGAGAGGAGGACGAGCGTCGGCCGGCCGATGCCGCCGACGCCGCGGACGAGGTGCGGGAGGGCCGACCCGACGGTGAGCGCGCCGATGAGCGTCCCGATGGCGAGGCCGCGGCCCTCGCGGAACCACCCCGCCGCGACTTTCATCCCCGGTGGGTAGACGCCCGCCAGGGCGACACCGGTGAGGAAGCGGAGGCCGATGGCGGGGAAGGCGCTGTCGACGGCGCTCGCGAGGAGAACGGTGAGACCGGCACCGGCGACCGACGACCCTGCGAAGAGGTACCGCGGCGGGACCGTATCGGAGAGCGTCAACACGGCCGAGAGGAGCGCCCCGACGACGAAGCCGACCTGGACGGCGCTGGTCAGGAGGCCCGTCTGTGCCGGCGTGAGCCCCCACGTCGACGCGAGTTCGGGGGCGACGGCCGACGCCGAGAACCACAGCGACATGGCGAACAGTTCCGCGACGGCAAGGACGAGAAGCGCCTGCCACCGGGTGGTCGCTACGAGACGAGACGTCTGCCGACTGACGGTGAGGCCGTCTGTCATCACTCGGGGAGACGGGGGAGGCAGACAAAGCCGACCCGAGGTCGTGTGACCGGGTTGCACGACTGGCGAACCGGGCGCGTGGTTTTTCTTCGCCGCCTCGCAAGCAGGGGCGTGAGCGTCGAAACCCTCCACCGGCCGGCCCACCGCGACGCGCTCGTCGCGCTGGAACGGGCGTTCGACCGGGGCGACGTGGTGGTCGTCTTCGGCCGCTGTACCGTCGAGTACGACGGCCGAGCCGCGAGTTCGCTCGGTCCGGGCGACCGGCTCCTCGTCCTGAAACCGGACGGGGCGGCGCTCGTCCACACTGACGAGAAGCGGACGCCGGTCAACTGGCAACCGCCCGGGAGCGAACACCGCGCGAGCGTCCGCGACGGTCGGTTGCGGGTGCAGTCGCGACGGACGACGCCCGAGGAGGTGCTCGACGTCCGCTTCGAACGGGTCGACCAGCTCTCGGCGTTCTCGGTGACGGAGCGGGCGGAACTCGCACTGACGGGGAGTGAGGAGGACCTCCGGACACGAATCCTCGACGACCCCTCGCTGGTCGAGGCGGGGTTCGAGCCGCTGGAGACGGAACGGGAGACGTCGGCCGGACCCGTCGACGTGTTCGGCCGCGACAGCGCGGGGCGAGCCGTCGTCGTCGAGTTGAAACGCCGGCGGGTCGGGCCGGGAGCGGTCAGACAGTTACAGGGCTACGTCGACGCCGTCGGCCGGGAAGTCGGCGACGAGGCGGTCCGGGGCGTGCTCGTGGCCCCGTCCGTCACGGACCGTGCGGCGGCGCTGCTCGACGAGCGCGGGTTCGGCTTCGTCGCGCTGGAACCGGACGAAGCGGCAGCAGCCGAGGGCGAGAACGGACCGGACGACGAGAGGGAGACGGGAGACGAGCGCTCCGACGACTGAGTCGGCGTTCCGGCGACCGAGTCGGCGACCTGTGCGCGTCAGTCGTCGGTCTCGACACCGGCGAGTCGGCAGAAGTTCGCCACCGTGCGAGTGGCGGTGACGTCGCCGAAGTCGCGAGCGCCCGCCCAGCCGAAGTCGCGTTTGATTCGCGGGAGGAGGTCGCCGGTGAACTCCGGGTGGTACTGTGTCGTCCAGACCGGCGCCTCGGCGTGGCGCGTCGCGAGGAACGGGTAGTAGTCGGCGCTGGCGATGGGTTCCATGCCGTCGCCGAGGTCGGTGACGTGGTCGCCGTGGACCATCGGGAAGGTCGGCTCGACCCCGTCGAAGAGCGGGTCGTCGGCGAGGTCGGCGTCGACGAGACGGGCGGTGAGCCCCCGGTGTTCGACGTGCCCGCCGAGGGCGTCGTTCACGAGCTGGTGACCGAAACAGACGCCGAGGGTCGGAACCTCCCGGTCGACGGCCCGACGGACGAGCGTCTTCGCCTCTTCGATCCACGGCCGGGCGTCGGCCTCGTAGACGCCGGCGGTGCTCCCGGTGACGACGACGGCGTCGACCCCGTCGAGCGAGGGAACGCCGCCGCGCGTCGGATAGTGGTAGTGGTCGTGGTCGGGAAGCAGTGCGCGCAGCGCCCGCGGGAGGTAGCCGTAGGCGTCGGGGTCGACCTCGGTGTCGCAGACGAGGAGCATGGCGTCTCTACGTGAGAGGAGGTCGGAGGGAGGGTAATAGCACTTCGGTGTTCGGGAGGGGAGTGGTCTCGACCGGTGCGTGTGGGGTCGTCGAGAGCTCGGTCGAGCGAGTACGTTCAGAATACCCTGATTTTGGGAGTCGTTAACACGGTTATCGGGCGCATAGTTAACTCATCAGAAGTCGTGACTGTGTGGCATGGCATGGCGACCAGTCGAACTCTCGTGTCCGTCCTGTGAGGCGACCGTCCGGACCGACCTCGATGCGGTACTGCCGGACGGAGGTGGGGAACGACTCCGGGGGCGCGACCTGGCCTGTCGCGAGTGTGGCCACGAGTTCGAGGTATTCTACCTCTGACTGCCGTCGACGCGTGAGGCGGCCCTCCCCGGTGACAGCCAGAGCGGAGCGCGTCGGGGTGACGACGGGGCGGCCGCCGGGGTCGGCCGTGAAACCAACCCACGGCGTGAGGGCGCTTCGAAGCCCTTTTAGCCCGCGTAGACGTTCGCCAACGCAAGTAACCATGGCAGACAAACCGGCCTCCATGTACCGGGAGATCGATACGTCCGCGTACACCCGACGGGAGTACATCACGGGCGTCCCCGGTTCGAAGATCGCACAGTTCAACATGGGTAACCTCCAGACCGGTCCCGACGACTACCCGGTCCACATCAGCCTCCGCGTCGAGGAGGAGTGCCAGATCCGTCACGGGTCGCTGGAGTCGGCGCGCCTGTCGGCGAACCGCCGCATGCTGAAGCAGGTGGGGCAGGAGAACTACAAGATGATCCTCCACAAGCACCCCCACCACGTCATCCGCGAGAACAAGCAGGCGACGGGTGCGGGTGCCGACCGTGTCTCCGACGGGATGCGCCAGTCGTTCGGCAAGCCCGTGGGGACGGCCGCCCGCGTCATGAACGGCGACGTCGTCTTCAGCATCTACTGCCAGCCCGAACACGCCGACATCGCGAAGGACGCGCTCCGCCGCTCGTACAACAAGATGTCGCCGCCGTGCCGCATCGTCGTCGAGAAGGGCGAAGAACTGCTGGTCGCCTGAGGTCGGGCCCGCCCGTCGCCCGTCGAACGGTTTTTCTCTCGTCCCGCCACCGCTAGGGTATGCTCCGGTTGGCGGTCGCCACGCAGGGGGAGACGTACGAGCGGATGCGCGACCCGCTCGCCGACCGCGGCATCGACGTCGTCGCGCTCCGGGCGAAGGAACGCGCCATCGGCCTCACCGACACGGTGTCCGACGGGGTCCCGGACGTGGACGTCGGGTTCGTCTTCCCCTCCCGACTGATGGAGGGGGGTGCGCTCGACGCCCTCCTCGGTGTGCCGTGGGTGAACGACCGGGAGGCGGTGGTGACCTCGCGGAACAAGGGTGGCGTCGCCGCGGCGCTCTCGAACGCGGGACTCCCGGTGCCGGAGACGGTGATGCTGTCGAACCCCGTCTCCGAGCGCGAGGTGGTCGAAGCCGTCTCGGGGCTGTCGTACCCGCTGGTCGTGAAACCGAACTCCGCGACCCGCGGCGTGGGCGTCACGAAGGTCGACGACGAGGACTCCCTCCTCGGGGTGGTCGACTACCTCGACCTGGTCCACGACTACCGCGCGACCGGCGACAAGTCCTACCTCGTCCAGGAGTTCCTGCCCGACGCGCGCGACTACCGCGCGATGGTCGTCGACGGCGACTGCTACGGCGGGGTCGAGCGCCGACTCCCCGACCCGGCGCGCGAGGCCGGTCGGTGGAAGCACAACGTCCACCGCGGAGCCGAGGCCGACGCCGTCGACCTCCCGGTCGAGTACAGACGGGTCGCCGAGTCCGTCGCCGTGGCGCTCGGCATCGACTATCTGGGGGTGGACCTCCTCGTCACGGAGGAGCGTGTCGTCGTCGGGGAGACGAACGCACGGCCGACGATCGACCACGCGGACAAGTACGACCCGGGCTTCTACGACGCGCTCGCGGGACTCGTCGAGCGGACGGCTGGAGCCGAAGAATCGAGAGAGTGAGACCGCGACGCCGTCCGTTACTCGACGTCGATGGCGGCGGAGTCTTCGACCTTGTCGAAGGTGACCTGGAGCACGCCGTTGTTGAACGACGCGGACGCGGAGTGTTCGTCGACGCGCGTCGGGAGTCGGATGCGCTCGTCGTACTCGCGTCGGTTCGACGCGGCCGAGACGGTGAGCGTCTCTCCATCACATTTGAGGTCGATTGCGTCCTTCTCCACGCCCGGGAGGTCCGCGACGAGGCGGACGGTGTCGCCCTCGTCGAACACGTCGACGTGCGTCTCGGAGGCGAAGCCGGTGGTGTCGCCGCCAGTCATTTCGCTCATCATCCGTTCGATTTCGCCGAAGATAGAGTCGAACGGATCGTCACGGTCGTCTCTTCGCATGAACAGAGGTATGGTTCTTCGTACCAAAAGCCTTCTGTAACACGAATCATCTGCGAGAATCGGCGCGTGGTCGGCGGAACGGTCCGCTGGACCCGGAACGTCCGGTCTCGCGGGAGAGTCCGTCAGGGTGGATGGAAGTTCCGAAACAGATTTAGTGCGTGGTCGTGGACATACAACCGTAACTAACTCACTTATGAGTGAAAAATCGTACCTGAGTGCCGGTGACGACGTCCCCGAGGAGGAGGTCGTCAGGGTGGGACTCAACGGCTTCGGGCGTATCGGTCGCAACCTCTTCCGCGCGGTCCAGGACGAGCCCCGAATCGACCTCGTCGGTATCAACGACGTGATGTCGTTCGACGACATGGCGTACCTCGCCAAGTACGACTCCGTCATGCCGCGGCTCGACGGCGTCGAACTGGAGGACGACAAACTCACCATCGGCGGGACGTCGGTGGACCTGTACAACGTCCAGTCGCCCGCCGAACTGCCGTGGGACGACCTCGACGTCGACGTCGCCCTCGAGTGTACGGGCATCTTCCGCACGCACGAGGACGCCTCCGCACACGTCGACGCGGGCGCGGACAAGGTCGTCATCAGCGCACCGCCGAAGGGCGACGAACCGGTCAAGCAGATCGTCTACGGCGTCAACCACGACGAGTACGAGGGCGAGTCGGTCGTCTCCAACGCCTCGTGTACGACCAACTCCGTGACACCGGTCGCGAAGGTGCTCGACGACGAGTTCGGCATCGTCGCGGGCCAGCTCACGACCGTCCACTCCTACACCGGGAGTCAGAGCATCATCGACGCGCCGCAGTCGAAGCGCCGTCGCGGCCGCGCCGCCGCCGAGAACATCGTCCCGACGTCGACGGGTGCCGCGCAGGCGACCACCGAGATTCTCCCCCAGCTCGACGGGAAGCTCGACGGGATGGCCATCCGCGTCCCCACGGTGAACGGCTCGCTCACCGAACTCGTCGTCGAACTCGAGGCCCAGCCGAGCGCCGAGGAGATCAACGACGCGTTCATGGACGCGGCGGCAGGCGAGATGGCGGGCGTCCTCGGCGTCACGGACGACCAGATCGTCTCCCGCGACATCCTCGGGAACCCCCACTCGTCGTACGTCGACCTCGACTCGACGAACGTCGTCGCCGACGGCAAGCAGGCGAAGATCCTGACGTGGTACGACAACGAGTACGGGTTCTCGAACCGGATGCTCGACGTCGCCGCGTACGTCCACGACTACTGATCGGCCGGTAGCCAGTCCGGAGCGAACGCCGGCGACGGCGCCACCGGCACCAGGCGCACCCGCCCGCAGCCGACTCGCGGAGCGCCGCCGCTACGACGCGCGACCGGCGGGTCGGTCGGCGGAGTCGCACACCACTAAGTGCCCGTCCCACCTCCTCGCACACATGTTCAAGACGCTCGACGACCTCGACCCCGAACAGCGCGTCCTCGTCCGTCTCGACCTGAACTCCCCCGTCGAGGACGGCGTCGCACAGGACAACCGCCGGTTCGAGCGGCACGCGGAGACCGTCCGTGACCTCGCCGACGCCGGCCACCGCGTCGCACTCATGGCGCACCAGGGCCGCCCCGGCGACGACGACTTCGTCTCGCTCGAGAGCCACGCCGACATCCTCGCCGACCACGCCGGCGTCGACGTCGAGTTCGTCGACTCGACGTTCGGACAGACGGCGCTGGACGCCATCCGTGACCTCGACGCCGGCGACGTCCTCCTGCTCGAGAACACCCGGATGACCGACGACGAACTCCCCGAGCGAGAGCCCCAAGAACACGCCGAGAGCGAGTTCGTTCGGACCCTGGCCCCGGAGTTCGACGCGTACGTCAACGACGCGTACTCCGCCGCCCACCGCGCTCACGCCTCGCTCGTCGGCTTCCCGCTCGTGCTCCCGGCGTACGCGGGCCGCGTGATGGTGTCGGAGTACGAGGCCAACTCCGCCATCGCCACCAAGGAGTTCGAGGGGAACGTGACGATGGTCGTCGGCGGGACCAAAGCGACCGACGTCATCTCGGTGATGAACGCCATCGGCGACAAGGTCGACACGTTCTGCCTGGGAGGTATCGCCGGCGAACTGTTCCTCCGTGCGGCCGGCTACCCCGTCGGGGAGGACATCGAGGGGATGGACCTCTTCGACGACCAGTGGGAGTCGAACCACGAGACCATCGAGGCGCTCCTCGACGAGCGCGGCGACCAGATCGAACTCGCGGTCGACCTCGCGTACGAGGACGAGAACGACGAGCGCGCGGAGAGCCGCGTCGACATCATCACCGAGAAGGACCGCGCGTTCCTCGACGTCGGCTCCGAGACGGTCACCGAGTACGACCCCATCGTCCGCGACTCCGAGGCCGTCTTCGTGAAGGGCGCGCTCGGCCTGTTCGAGGACGAACGCTTCGCAGTCGGCACGGTGGGCATCCTCGAAGCCATCGCCGACACCGACTGCTTCTCCGTGGTCGGCGGCGGCGACACCTCCCGCGCCATCGGGATGTACGACCTCTCGGAGTCGGACTTCTCGCACGTCTCCATCGCGGGCGGCGCGTACATCCGCGCGCTGACGGGAGAGCCGCTCGTCGCCGTGGAACTGCTGAAGCAGGAGTGACGCGTCGGGGCGTCCGGGACGGGTGTCCCCGTCACAAGGCACTTGTTCGACAGGTCGAAAGCGCCGGCCGAGGCGGGAACGACCGACGATGGCCGACGGGATTCACGCACAGCTAGCCGTCCGCCCCCGCGAGGACTGCCCGCTGGGGCGCGTCGTCAGCGACTACACGGTCAGGAACCTCGTCCCGGCACAGGGGGAGACGCCGCCGCAGGTGGTGCTCGAGGACGAAGCGGCGGCCGTGACGGACGACGCGACGCTGCGGGCCGTCGACGCCACCAAGGAGACGGTCGTCTGCCGCCTCGACCCCGACGCAGACGGCCAGGACGGGTGGGCCTGCGAACGCTGTCCCGCCCGGTGTCCGGCGGCCGGGTTCGACCACCTCCCGCTGCGACCGTACGACCTGTCGGTGACCGACGAGTGGCTCAGGCTCGCGTTCGCCGCCGTCGACGAGGCCGAACTGCGGGCGTGTATGGAGGCGCTGGACGAGCTCGGACAGAGCGTGTCGCTCGAAGCGCTCCGGACCGACGAGGCGGCCGGGGCCGACACCGGAGAGCCGCGGACGGTCCTCGTCGACCTGAACGACCTCACGGCGCGACAGCGCGAGACGGCGGCGCTCGCCGTCCGTCTGGGGTACTTCGAGTCCGAGGGCGTGTCGGCCGCCGAACTGGCCGACCACCTCGACGTCTCGAAGGCGACGGTGTCGGAACACCTCCGCGCGGTGCGGGCGAAGGTCGGCAGACAGCTCTTTCCGGCCGAACACGACGCGGACGAGGGCGACGGCTGAACCGCAGCCGGCGCGTCGTCGCCAGGGACCGAGAGGACTGACAGGACCGTCGGGACCGACGGAACCGACGGGGTGGTTTAAACCGTCGAACTATCAGGAACAGCGCCTACCTGACTCTCGACCCTCGCTCCCGACGGTGAGTTCCGATGAGTGACGTCCCCGAAGCCACGCGACGAACAGTGCTGAAAGGTGCTGCGGCCTCGCTCGCCGGTGTGGGCGTGTTCTCCACGACCGGTGCGGCGACGGGCGGGGGATCCGCCGAGGGGTGGACCACGGCGGAGACGCCGACGGGCAACACGCTCTTCGACGTCGAGGAGACCAGCGACGGCGTCTACGCCGTCGGCGGGGGCGGCGTCGTCGTCCGGCGAGGGGCCGACGGCTGGCGGACGGTCCTCGACGGTGGACCGACCGGCAACGGGAACAACCTCTACGGCGCGGACGTCACCGACGACGGCTCGCGACTGTGGTTCGTCGGCGCGAGCGGCGCCATCGGCGAGTACGACGTCGAGGCGGGCGTCCTCACGGACCACTCCGCGCCGAACGACGTGACGAACAACTTCAACGACGTCTCCGTGACCGGGACGGCCGACGAGGCGAACGTGTACGTCGCCGGCGACTCCGGGAAGGTCTACTACTCGTTCGAGAACGGCGCGACCGGAACCTGGGACAGCGTGACGCCCGGGAGCGGGGCCGCAGTCAACGCCATCGACTTCTACGACGGCCGGAAGGGCCACGCCGTCGACGGCAACCAGACCGTGTTCGTCACCAGCGACGGGGCGACGTGGGAGAAACTGGGAATCGCCGACGCGAACCACAACTTCTACGGCGTCGACAGCGACGGGCCTGACGACGTCACCGTCTCCGGCGGTGGTGGCACCATCTACGCGTGGAACGGGTCGCAGTGGGTCCGATCGGACACCGGCGACGCGAGCCTCCGCGACGTCGAGGTCGGCGGGGGCGACGGCCTGACCGTCGGCGGGGGCGGCGTGGTGTTCCGTCTCGGCCGCGACCGCTGGACGCGGGAACAGACGCCGACCGGCGCGAACCTGAAGGCCGTCGTCCGCGCGAACCCGACGGTAGCCGTCGGTGCGGGCGGGACGGTCATCGAGCGTCGGTAGCCGACGGCGAGCAGCGAGCGTCGGGCGACGAGAAGGAGTCGGAACCGGGCCGGAACCGGTGGGTCAGTCGTCGGCGTGAATCTGCTGTTGGCTAAACCCCGCCGGGTCACCGCTGATGCCGACGCCCAGTCTGTCGTCGGTGAGGCGCATCGACTCGTCCTGCGGTTCGAGCCCCATCACGGCCCGAATCGCGTCGACGTTCTCGGGGACGACGTCGGACTCCTGGTGGATGGCCTGGAACAGGTAGAGGTCCCGCCCGCGGACGGCGATGGACTCGCCCCAGATGCAGTTCTCCCAGAGGTCACCGCGCGGTCGGCCGGCGTCGAGCGCGAAGTTCTTCAGTTTGCCGACACCGTCGATACCCATCCCCTCGGGGATGACGTAGAGGCGGTTCTCCTGCTCCAGAAGAGCCTGGACGTGTGCAGCGGTGACGCGTTCGTCGAGCGTGACGTTCAGCGCGTGGACGTGCATCAGCGTCGCGGGCACCTTCAGCCCCATCGTGTCGATGTCGAGGTCGGCGAAGATGGTCTTGACGTCGGGGCCGTGGTGAGAGGGCACGGAGATGGGGTTGGGCAGGATGTCGTTGATCGGCCCGCGCGTGTTCTGCCCGGGGTCGCCGCCCCGGCGGACCAGCGTGGCCCGGACCTTCTCGACGCCGTACTCCTCCTGGAGGGGGGCGATGACGCGAGAGAGCCCCGTGGTGTTACACGAGACGACGCGGACGTAGTCGGCGTCCGCCGCGGCGTCGAAGTTGGCGCGGGCGTTGAAACTCGCGTCCGCGACGTCGGGCGACTCGCCCCCCTGAAACAGCGCGGGGGTGTCGTGCGACTCGTAGAGAGAGCGGTTCTCGGCCCCGATGCCGGAGGGGGTGGCGTCGACGATGACGTCGGCCTCGGCGACGAGTTCGTCGACGGCGCCGGCGAGTTCGAGTCCGGCCTCGGCGAAGAGCGGGGCGCGTTCGGGGATGGCGGCGTACAACGGGTAGCCACGGCGGACGGCGGCGTGTGCCTCGTAGTTCGGCTGAGTCTTGGCGACGCCGACGACGGTCATGTCCGGTTGCGCGGCCACCGCGTCGGCCACGCGCTTTCCGATGGTTCCGTACCCGTTTACTCCGACCTTCAACATACCTCCTCATCCACGGGACAGCCAATTAGTTATTTCGGACGCTAACGGGTAGAAATTAATTCCTACACGAGTAACGGCTTCGATGTTTTCGTTCCGAGAATCCGGAGATTTAGCCACGGTCACACGGGAAAACCGACGTGGGCAGCGGGAACCGACCGAGGGGAAGACCTAACCGACTCACCCCCCTTCGCCGCGGTATGAGCGAATCAGACACGCGGCTCGCGGAGGCCGCCGAGACGGCCGTGACCCAGTGTCTCGCCGTCGAGGTGGGGGAGTCGTTCGTGATCGTCACGGACGACAGGCGCCGACGTATCGGTGAGTTCCTCTACGAGGCCGGGAAGGAACGGACGGAAGACGTCGTCGTCGTCCAGTACCCGCCGGGACCGCAGCACGGGGCCGAACCGCCGACGACCGTCGCGGCGGCGATGCGCGACGCGGACGTGTTCGTCGCGCCGACGACGAAGAGCATCAGTCACACCCGCGCCCGGTCGGCCGCCTGCGAGAACGGGGCGCGCGGCGCGACGATGCCCGGCATCACCGAGGAGGTGATGGTCGCGGGGTTAGACGCCGACTACCAGGCCATCTCCGACCACTGCGAGGACGTGTACGAGCAGGTCTCGGACGCCGAGGAGGTCCGGGTGACGACCGAACGCGGGACCGACATCACGTTCGAACCGGGCGACCGGGAGTGGCACTCCGACACCGGCATCGTCCACGACGCCGGGGCGTTCTCGAACCTCCCCGCGGGAGAGGTGTTCGTCGCCCCCGAGACGGCGCACGGCACGTACGTCGTCGACGGAACGATGCGGCCACACGGTCTCCTCGAGGAGGAACTGCGGTTCGAGGTCGAAGACGGCTACGTGACCCACATCTCCGACGACGCCGTCCGTGCGCAGGTCGAGGAAGGTGCCGAGTCCGTGGGGAGAGACGCGTACAACCTCGCCGAACTGGGGGTCGGGACGAACGTCGGCGTCACCGAGCTGGTGGGGTCGGTCCTCCTCGACGAGAAGGCCGCCGGGACCGTGCACATCGCCATCGGCGACGACGCCTCCATCGGCGGCGACACCGAGGCACCGCTCCACCTGGACGGTATCCTGCGAGACCCGACCGTCTACGCGGATGGGGAGGAAGTAGCGCTTCCTCGATGAGCGAACGGCGGAGCCGTGAGCAGGAGTGGTCGCCGCCCGCCCAGCCCGGCGGACGGGAGGAGAGCGGAGAGACGACACAGACGGGGCCGTCGACGCGGACGGCGGTTCGGACAGGCGTGCAGAGAGCGAGAGCGTGAGAGTGGGCCGACGGCCGGGTCCTCGAGGCGGGCCGGGGCCGCGTTTCCGTCGTCACCGGAGAAAGCCCGAAAACCCGATGACTCGAACGGATATCGCCACCACCAAGGGCTTGTTCGTGGCAGGCGAGCGGCCCTGCGGGACGCACTCTCGCCGGGCGGCACACTTGACCGCGTTCGGCCAGCGGCCACACGACACGGCGGTCGGAGAGCGCGTCGGCAGCACGGAGCGGGTCCGACTGGGTCTACCGACTCGGTTCGAATGACCGTACAGCTTGCACCCGCAACCACCTCCCGACGGGCGGGTTCGGTCCGAGAGACGACGGACAGTCCGGGGAGGCGAGCGGGCCACGGGTGGGGGCGACGACGCTCCCGGCCGGGCTACGGACCGGACGTCGCGTCTCCGCCCTACGGCGAGCCGTGCCACGACCACCCACAGAACCGGCGAAACGTGCCCTTTTCACCGCTGGGCGCAGTAGACGAGCGCATATGAGTACGATTCCCGACGCCGGCGAGCGCGTGCCGCTCGTCTGCCCGTCCTGCTCGCCCGACGAGCAGACGGTCCACGAAGTCGTCAAGCCGGACGGCCACTCGACCGTCCGGTGTACCGCGTGTGGTCACGTCCGCAAGGAGAAGGTGGAGAAACCCCGCGAGGTACCGGTCGACGTCGTCGTCTCCCAGGACGGTGAATCGCTGTCGACCACCGTCGACGCGCCCGCCGAGGAGACTGTCGCGCTGGGTGAGGAGTTCATCGTGGACACGCCCGAGGCGCTGATGCAGGTCCGGGTCACCGCCATCGAGGTCGGTCCCGAACAGCGCGTCGACGAGGCGACGGTCGAGGACGTCCAGACGCTCTGGACGCGCGTCGTCGACAACGTGACCGTGAACGTCACCATCCACCCGAACGACGGCCGCACGGACGCCTCGCGGAGCCTGAAGATGCAGGTGCCCGGCGACTACGAGTTCGTCGTCGGTGAGGTCGAATCCGCGGGCGGCGAGGAGTTCGAAGTCGACGGCATCCACGTCCGAACCGACGCCGACGCCGACAACTACCGGTTCGACAAGTTCGACCACGAGGGCGACATGGTGTTCGCGAAAGACGTGAAACGCCTCTACGGGCGCGACACGACGACTGCGGCCTGGTCCGCCTGGTAACGGCGTCGAAGGGCGTCGACGCGGCTGTCGTTCGTCTGTTTCTCACCCAGTCGACGGGACGTCGGTCACACTCGCAGATTCGCGCGTACAGTCC